>CAVBJB010000339.1:0-2575 GCA_963595625.1 Lachnospiraceae bacterium
CAAATCCTGATTTAAAAATTTACTCTTGATTTAAAAATTCATAAATATCCGAATTTAAACGATCGGCATGAGTAACGTTTAAACCATGAGGAGCATCTTCATAAACTATAAATTTACTATTTTTTAAAAGTGCATGTGCTTGTTTTCCTGCTGTCTCAATGGGTACTGTTTTATCGGCAGCTCCGTGTATAATTAATATATCCGTATCTATAGTTTTACATTCCTCCCTAAAATCTGCTTCCATCCATGTATTTGCACAGTGTAAGGTAGCATGAGGCGCTGCTTTAGATGCTATTGTTAAATCTTTTTCTAATTGATCTTCACTCACGGTTTTATTTTCAGCACTGAAATTATAAAAATCAATTAAAAATCCTTTTAAAAACTGTAATCTATTTTTTTTAATTTCTTTTAAAATTGATTCTAATTCAGCAGCCGGTACTCCATCAGGATTATCCTCTTTTTGTTTTACTAAAGGAATTATAGAAGAAATTAATACAGCTTTAGCTATTTTTTTAGATCCGTATTTACTGATATATTTTATCACTTCTCCTCCACCCATCGAAAAGCCCACAAGAACCACACGATCCAAATTTAAATCTTCAATCATGCAGTGTAAATCATCCGCTAAGGTATCATAGCTGTAGCCCGTCCAAGGTGTGGCGGAATCACCAAAACCTCTACGATCATAAGCTATAACACGATATCCTTTTTCTATCAAAAAAGGGATTTGGTACTCCCAGGATTGTAAACTTAGAGGCCATCCGTGAATCAAAATAATTGGATCACCTTCTCCAGAATCCTCGAAGTTTAAATGTATTTTAGTACTCATTTTGTTTAATTTTGGCTCTATAACGTAGATGTTATATTTTTATTGTGTAAATAGTAAAAAAAAATTCAACTTATTAGTTGCAATACCAAATTATACATGTATATTTGCACACGCAATACGGGAACAATCTCGTAGAGACCTCTGGAGAAATGGCAGAGTGGTCGAATGCGGCAGTCTTGAAAACTGTTGACTGTAACAGGTCCGGGGGTTCGAATCCCTCTTTCTCCGCAAAAGCGGATAGCTTATTTAATGGCGAGGTAGCTCAGTTGGTTAGAGCGCAGGATTCATAACCCTGAGGTCACGGGTTCAACTCCCGTCTTCGCTACAAGTTTAAATCTCATTTCTTTGAGATTTTTTTTAAGTTTATCTTTTAAACATACTATTTACTTAGTAATTAAATGTTTAGAAAAAATAACAAAAAAAACAGGTGCAAAGCCTTGTAGAATCAGAAAAACGTTCTATATTTGCACTCGCATTACGGAAGTAGTGCAAGACCAAAGGAGAAATGGCAGAGTGGTCGAATGCGGCAGTCTTGAAAACTGTTGACTGTAACAGGTCCGGGGGTTCGAATCCCTCTTTCTCCGCAACAAAAAACCGATTAGAATTTCTAATCGGTTTTTTTTATTTATAAGTAATTTAATATTTCAGCCTTTAAACGATCGTATTCTCCTTGTAAAATTAAACCGTTATCTAATAGTTTCTTATAATTCTGTAACTTTTCAAACAATTCTTCCTTGCTCATTTGTGCCAAGGGTTTGGGTTGATTGTTAATCTCAAAATCCGGAATAATCGTTGCTTCCACTACTTGAGTTGCAGAGTAAGGTTCTTCTACAAAATCCTCCTCATTTACAGATTCTGTATCTTTTTCATACAATTTAAAATCAAGTGTTTCATCAATATTTTCAGGAGTTTTTTCTACATTTTCAACTATATAAACATCCTCCGTATTTTGTGTCGATTGCTGTGTTTTGTTTTCTTTTAATTCTTGCAACTGTTCTTTAGCAAATGTAAAGAGTTTACGTGCCTGATTTTTTGGTAATTTATCTATAGTTGTTGTTATATCATTTTTAGTTATAAAACTAAATTCTGCACCTAAAATACCCTCTTTTATAAATGGAGAAACAATATCGTCCCAATCAAAATCCAAAACCTCTAGAGACAATCCTAGATTTTTAGGTTTTAAAATTAAAATACGTTTATTAGTGACTACAATACTATCTGGAAAAACAGTTAATACCGGATTTTTTTGAACAGCTATATAACCTACTTCTTCATTACGCATTAAAATATTAGCCAGCTTTTCTGATATTTTTTCTATTGCTTTTGGATCTTGATCCTCGTTTAATATTTTCTTTAAATTATCGATCATTGTTATCTTTTTTTTCTTGTAATTCTATTTTTTGTTTTTTACTTAATCCATCATACACAAGTAGATAAGAATTAGCAATCCAGGTCTGAATTAATTTCCAATTTTTTGTATCCTCTAGCTCAACTGTTATCCAATGCTTTTTATTCATATGATATCCTGGATGTACAAAAGTATAGTTAGCATTATATTCCAAAACATCTTCTGGCAAAGCCTTAATATTACATTTAGGCGTTGCGTTTTCCCAGTCAGAAAAATTAGTCAATAAAAACAACTTACCTCCTACTCTAAATACTAATGTATCTTCATCAAAGGGAGTATCATACGTTACCGGACCAAGTGTTAACATAAATTCTATAAAATTCTGCACTCCCATCAAC
>CAVBJB010000340.1:0-2571 GCA_963595625.1 Lachnospiraceae bacterium
CAATAATTCTATTAAAAACCTTTCTAATAGTCCAAAATGTTTTACTAATTGTGAGATTTGATTTTCATTTTTTATAATAAAAGCTGACAAATCCTTAGTATCCGCCAAAATATTTTCTTGACGTAGTAATTGAATTATGTCTATAATATCTTGCTTTACAATGCCAAGTTGATCACTCATGTAATCAATTCTTGATTCTGCACCTTCCTCTTTGGTTATTTTTTTACTTTTGGTAGAAAACAACTTTTTTACAATTCGGATAGCATTCTCTTTTTGTTGAGGTAAAAAGATTTTAGAATTCAAAATTTTATCTATGGCATCTTGCGCATTTTTAGATAAAATACTGTTGGCATATATGCGATTAGAATTTTGTTTTCTTTTTAAATACCCCGCTTCTTCCAAAGCAGAAATAGCTGTTTTAACACGTGTTTCTATTTCATTAACACTATCATCCCAACCCGCTGCACGTGCAATTTCTAAGGCAGAGTTCGATACGGTTTTTCTAAATTTGGTTATATCTTTAATCGCTTTCCAAATTTGCTGAACTTCTTTAATCGAAAGTTTGGTTTGATTTAGTAAAATAAAGTGCTTATTTAAATCTTCTTCATTAAATAATACGTAACAATCAGCAGTTAAGCTTTCATCACGACCCGCTCTACCAGCCTCCTGAACATAATTTTCTAGAGAATCAGAAATTTCAAAATGCACCACCAATTGTACATCCTTTTTATCAACCCCCATTCCAAAGGCAGAGGTTGCCACCATAATCTGAACGTCTCCTTTAATAAACGCATTTTGGTTTTCAGACTTTACGTATTTATCCATTTTCCCATGATACGCACGTGCTAAAAAGCCATCATCTTCTAAACGTTTAGCTAATTGCATCGCACGTTTAGTTCTAGAAACATATACAATAGTTGGACAATTTTTTTTCTCTATTAAATCTCGAAGCGCTGCATATTTCTCCTCGTCTGTTTCTTTTTTAAATATTTTATATTGAAGATTCTTTCGCGCTGCTGATGCAGTAAATAATTGA
Source organism: Lachnospiraceae bacterium (assembly GCA_963595625.1). Lineage (GTDB taxonomy): Bacteria > Bacteroidota > Bacteroidia > Flavobacteriales > Flavobacteriaceae > Flavobacterium. The sequence goes on from CAVBJB010000340.1 coordinate 1,037, forward strand.
AGATTTAAACCTAACTTTTCTTTAAAATACGTAAGAATGTCCTGTATCACATTTTGTTTTGCCGTAGCCGTAAAACATGAAACAGGAATTACTTCTTCCAAATTTTTTTTCTCTTGTAGTTTCTTTATAAAATCAGCTATATATAAATAATCTACTCTAAAATCTTGCCCCCAAGCCGAGAAACAATGGGCTTCGTCAATGACAAAACGAGCTATATTTCTTCCCAATAAAATATGTTCAATCGTTTTAGAACGCAAGGATTCGGGCGAAATATAAAGTAAATTTGCCGTCCCATTTTCCACGCGTTCAATAGATTTTGCTCGTTCTATAGGATCCAGCAATCCATTAATTGTAACCGCATTGGTAATGTTTTGGTGCTCCAAATTATCAATTTGGTCTTTCATCAACGATTGTAGTGGCGAAATAACCACAGTAAGTGCATTTAGCGTTTGCCCTGCTACCAATGCCGGAACCTGAAATGTAATCGATTTACCTCCACCTGTAGGAAAAACTGCTAGTAACGATTGGTTTTGAATGGCCGCAGTTACCGCCTGTTCTTGTAACGGTTTATCATTGTACGTTCTGTATCCTGAATATCCAAAAAACTTTTGCAGAGCAAGTTTAGCATCTAATAACTGATTGCAGTACGAACAGCCTGTTATACATGGCGTGTTTCTTAATAAAAACACCATTTGCTCTACCTCAGGGAAAGTTTTAACCACCCATCTCGGAATAAAAGATTGATTCACTTCAATTCCTTTAAAACTCTGAATAAAAGCCAAGGCATACCCCAAAACTTTTGGGTCATCCTTTATAAACCGTTCTATTGTAGCCTCCTCACAAATTAAGCCTTTAAAATATAAACGAATAAGTTCCGTCAAATTACAAGGTTTAGCTTCAAGGTTTACGTATTTAAAAAATCCTGTAAACTCACGTTCATTTTGGAGTAAATGAATTAAAATTTGTTGCCAATTCTCATCAAAATTTAAAAAACAACTTACCTCGTCATAAAATAAATGTCTCGCTTTAGCGCAATCGTTTACGGGATTATTAAATTCCTCCTCAAACAACTTGTCATCTTTCACCAAGCGGTGGTAAGGATTCGTTGGAAAAAGTAAAGGCGATAAAAACAACGTATCAATAATCTTATGTGGAGCAATTTCAAACATCGGATTCACCTTTGCCAAATACCTCAAATCATGATTTAAAATGTTATGACCACAAACAAAATCCGTAGAATCTAAGTAATGCAATAACCCAGAAGCATTTTCAATACGCAACGCAAATCCATCTTGGTCCATACCGCCAAGATTTAAAATTTTACCCGTTCTTTCCTGGACCTCCAAGTCAATAAAGCAAACCGAAGTGTTTTTAACTAGATTAATCAATGTCTTTAAAACTTAATTGTAAATAAAAAGTTAAATTAACAAAAATTTAAAAAATACACACAGTGTTTTAATTCCTTTTTTAATTATTACACGGGCGTTCCCCGTACAAAAACTCCTACCGTCGTTTTCTACGCGTCGGGCTTTCCG
>CAVBJB010000341.1:0-2568 GCA_963595625.1 Lachnospiraceae bacterium
AGAGATTATTCTTTAAGCAAAGACAATTGGCTACCATGTGTAAGTTGTTTAAATCCAATTTTTGATAGAACGTTTGATATCAAACAACAAGTAGGAATTATTTTTAATAGAGATTCTAACAAAAGTAGAGAATTAAAAAAAGAATTATCCCAATATGAATTCTCTTCAAACACCACAAGTTTGGATGAAATGATAGAATTTATAGGGCAATCCGAAATTGTAGTAACCAATAGTTATCACGCTATGTATTGGGGAATTTTACTAAACAAAAAGGTGTTATCAATCCCTTCTTCAACTAAATTTTTCGATTTTAAATACAAAACTCCAATGGTTAGTTTTGATAATTTTGAACAACATTTAAAACAGGCTGTAAGTTTTGATGGTGTTCTTGAAGAGTGTAGATTGCTGAATAATCAGTTTGCTGAAAAAGCTTTTAATTATTTAAACATATAATGATACCATACTTAGACCTAAAAAAAATTAACCTTGCACATCAACAAGAAATTGAACAAGCTATGCTCGATACTTTTAGATCGGGGTGGTATATTTTAGGTGATAAGGTATCGGTTTTTGAAAATGATCTTAAAACTTATATAGGGAGTCGTCATGCCATTGGTGTAGCTAATGGCTATGATGCGCTTCGATTAATTTTTAGAGCTTATTTAGAGTTAGGTACTTTAAATCCGGGAGACGAGGTTTTGGTTCCTGCAAATACCTATATCGCAAGTATTTTAGCAATTACAGAAAATAATTTAGTTCCTGTTTTTGTAGAACCTTCTCAGGATTATTTTTTGTTAGAAGCCTCTGCTATTCAAGAAAAAATTACCCAAAAAACCAAGGCTATTTTATTGGTGCATCTTTACGGACAAGTAAATTTTGACTCGCATATTTCTGCGTTAGCAAAACAAAATAATCTTTTAATCATTGAGGATAATGCTCAAGCTATAGGATCTATTTTCGAAACTACCCATGCAGGAAACTTAGGAGATGCTGCAGGATTTAGTTTTTATCCTGGTAAAAACTTAGGCGCTATAGGCGATGGGGGAGCGGTGACAACAAATAATGATGAGTTAGCTAAAACCATACGTACGCTGGCTAACTACGGATCACAACAAAAATATCACAATCAATATAAAGGTTTAAATTCAAGACTAGACGAGGTTCAAGCAGCAGTACTTTCTGTTAAGCTAAAATATTTAAATCTAGAAAATGCCAAACGCCAACAAATAGCTTTTAGATATTGCTCAGAAATAGTAAATCCAAAACTTGTGCTGCCAATATTCCCTATGTTTGCTAATGAGCATGTTTGGCATATTTTTGCAGTGCAAACTCCAAACAGAGACGATTTACAAAAGTATTTAACAAAAAATAACATCCAAACCGTTATACACTACCCTATTCCTCCGCACAAACAAATGTGTTATTCTGAATTTAATGACGTATCTTTGCCTGTAACCGAAAGGTTACATGAACAGGTATTAAGTATTCCGCTTCATCCCTATTTAGAAGAGGAAGAAATTAAACATATAATTCAAACATTAAACGCTTTTTAAAATGGAAGATATTAATGCTGAAGTGCATAAAGCTTTTGAAATAATACAAAACGGAGGTATTATCTTATACCCTACAGATACAGTTTGGGGAATTGGTTGTGATGCTACAAACCCTGAAGCTATAAAAAAAATATATGCGTTAAAACAACGCGAAGAAACTAAAAGCATGATTGCTCTATTAAACGGAGACCGCATGCTTTATAATATTTTTAGAGAAATTCCGGAAACAGCTTACCAAATTATGGAATTGTCTGAAAAACCAACTACATTAATTTTAGACAAACCACGTAACGTAGCTCCAAATTTAATTGGTCAGGATGATACTTTAGGCGTTAGAATTGTTAAAGAGCCTTTCTGTTTTAAACTAATGGAACGCATGAAAAAGCCCTTAGTTTCTACCTCTGCAAATATTTCTGGACAACCTACTCCTAAAACTTTTAAAGAAATTTCTCCAGAGATTTTACAAGGTGTAGACTATGTTGTAAATTTGCAACGCGATAAAGTTTGTAAAAATCCTTCAACTATCATTAAATTAACTTTAGATAGTAAGGTAACTATTATCCGAAAATAATCGATTTATACAGGAGCTATTCTCCCAAAAAATAAATCTCTTACAGCATTTACAATGAATTACAAACAAGATTTACAACATAATATTTTTGATATAATTGCACAAGCCGCACAACAACTTAACGTAGAATGTTATGTTATTGGTGGTTTTGTACGCGATTTACTTTTACAACGTAACCATAAAAAAGATATTGATATTGTAGCAGTTGGTAGTGGTATAGAGTTAGCTTTAAAAGTATCCGAGCTTATTCCGCACAATCCAAAAGTACAAGTATTTAAAAATTATGGTACTGCCATGCTTCGTTTTGAAGATATGGATATTGAATTTGTAGGAGCTCGTAAAGAAAGTTACCGTCAAGAAAGCCGTAATCCAATTGTGGAAGATGGTACATTACAAGACGATCAAAACCGTAGAGATTTTACTATTAATGCCTTAGCATTATCT
>CAVBJB010000342.1:0-2564 GCA_963595625.1 Lachnospiraceae bacterium
AGATTCGTTAATTTCAAAACTCCAATTTTTATCGAAAAGAAATTTTTCCTTGTCATAATATTTTTGAAGACAGTTAGAAAACACTAAACTGTATTGAGAGTTTGATTCCAAAAAATCCACTTGTTTTTGAAGTTTAAGTGGATCAATCCAATAATCATCTCCCTCACAACATGCTACATATTTACCACGTGCCGACATTAAACTGAATCCAAAAACGCCATTTAATCGTTTAATGAGTTTACCTTTTTCATCTTTTAAATGGGAAAGGTTTCGATCTCTTAAAAACAGCCTAATTTTATCCGGATATTTTTCAGCATATTCAATACAAATTTGTCTGGTTCCGTCTGTAGAATCATCTTCACCCAAAATAATTTCAAATGGAAAATTTGTATGTTGCAACAAAATTCCATCCAAACATTGTTTTATATACGATGCATGTTGGTAAGCTGCAACTGTAACGGATACAAGTGGTTCAATTGAATTTACAGGTTTATTTACCCCCATATATTCTTCTTGAAGTAAAAATCTTCTATTTATTTCTTTTACAATATCCATTTTATTTGATCAATTTACATAACTCTTCGAGCTGAATTTTATGATATTGTTGAAAAGGTATAGTCATGTTGATATTTAAATATTCTGGATTTTCGGATACATCCTCTAAAATAATTAATTCTTCAATATGAAGTGGATTGGTATTATCTTCAATTTCCAAAAGATACTCAGATTTATAATTTGCATGAATAAATCGGTCTAAATGAACATTACCTTTTATGGAACGTCTTTTCATAACAAAAGGTAAATTCATAAAATTTAAATTTAAGAAATCGTCTAACTCTAAATAAGTAACCTTTTTATCTGATGTTGTAGTACTAGTACGATTTTTTTCTACTTTAACAAATTTTTGCGTAAGCTGCTGTAAATCAATAATTAATTTAAATTTGGATTCGTAATTATCTTTACTGTTATCGTACCACTGATAAATTATAAATTCTCTATCCCAAGCAAAATTTTTATTATTAACCTCAACTGTATACTTTAATTCCTTTTCTTTTAATTGTACTTCCTTCATTTAGCTTGTTTTAAAACTTAAATTAATTTTATCGTTAAGTTTTATAGTGGATATTTCTGGACTATTATGTATAACAGTAAAAATGAAATCAGCATTTGTTTTAAAGGATCCCGTTTGTGCTGGATGTAATAAGTTCTCAACTACGCTATTAGAGCCTACTTCAATATTTAAAACCTCTTTAATTTCCTGAATTGAATATGAAATTGGTTTTTGATGGTAATTATATATATAATCCATTACTATATCTTTTTTAGGTTCTATATCGTTATTTATAGAAAGTTTTTTATTTGTAATAAGGTTTATATATTCTTCAACGATATCAAATTTATAAGCAGTTTCTATAAACTTTTTGTAATACAATCCTCCACCAACTCCAATATCCATTTCGATCATGTTAATTGTATCTTGATCAATTATTACATCTAACTTAATTATAGCGTTTTTGATTCCAGTACGGGCAATCATAGCATTCATATACTCTGATAATTGCTTTTTGTGAGAATTTACGATGGTTAAACGGCCTAATAAGAAAGTATTTACAAGTGAATCTCTTTTTACTTGAGCTAATAATTTTAATTTACTGTCTTGAATAATTACCATAAGTCTATATTCAACACCCTGTAGAAATTCTTGGACTAAATCATTATCATTTAAATCTTTTGTATTTAACCAATTAACAAGATCACTACCTAACAATTTATATACGCCCGAACTGCCTCGACCTATGACTGGTTTTAATATGTAATAAGCATCCGATTTAATAATATTAGGATTATTTAAAAGTTCAGAGATTTTAAAAGTACCTATTTGACTTAAATTAAGGCTTGCATATAACTTTTGTTGTTCAATTTTATCCATACCCACAGATAAAAATTCGGGTGTTTGTGTTGGCAAATCAAAATGTCTTTCAATTTTTTGTAAAGTATCAATTGCAACTCCGCCAGCAAAGGATCCTGCTCCAACAACATTTTCTGGAAGAGTTTGTAACCATTTAATTGCAGCTTCAGCATCTGCTGTACTAATTTCAGCGAAATAATCACACATTTCAATGGCTTTTGGATCATTACGACCCATGCCAAATGCTGCTACATTATATCCTTTATCTTTTAATTTTTTTATAAATGGTGTTTGCGGAAATCCTGCTCCAACTGAAATTATAAGACCTTTTGACATCTTAATTATACTTGTTTTTTAATTCTTTTAAATACACTTTTTGTGTGTCGCTTCTTAAATAAATTTCATTATCCATCCAATCGTTAAATTCATTAACAAACGTATCCGCTGAATAATTATGATAAGCAACATTTTTTTTATTTATAGCGTCTTGTATTACCCCCCCTGACCAAAAATACGTAGTATTTACTTTATATTTATATGGGATGTTTAGACTCGGTTTAATTAAATTATAGTCAAGAGCAAATCGATATAATAAATCCATTCCAGAATCTTCAATTAATTGTGAAGGTCCCCAAACTCTAGGATTTGCTTCAAT
>CAVBJB010000343.1:0-2561 GCA_963595625.1 Lachnospiraceae bacterium
ATGTAATTGTAATCAAATAAATAAAATGGATTTATGAAAAAGTTAGTATTAAGTTTAGCACTAATAGTATCGGTAGGAATTTCTGGCTTTGCTCAAAATAAAAATGTACAAGAAGAGGTGACTAAGCGTGTAATAACTGTTAAAGACTCTGAAGGCGAGAAAACGATTGTAAAACAAGAAAATGTTGTTAAAGAACAAGATATAAAATTTAGAAATGCAGAATCAAATGCATTAAATAAAGATCAAGTAGTTACTCCTATTAGAGTTCAAAGAAATGTAGAGGTTACCGTTGATGGCGTAAAGCGTTATATAGACGTGGATCGCAGTGGTAAATACGAAAATATGGGGAAACTTTATTACATTACTTTAGATAAAAAGGGATATACGGTTAGAAATGCATCGGGAAAAACAGTTGCAAATTTAAGAGAAATGGCTGATGGACGTTATGTACATGCCGATAAAAACAAAGTATCCAATCTAGAATTTGATGATGCAGGTAATATTGTTGTTGAAACTTATGATTATAAGGATGACACGTTTACCAAATATTTTTATAAGAAAGTACAATAATTGAATTAAAGTTCAATAATTATATTAGTTAGTTTAGTTTTATGGTTGAAAACCCAGTTCTTAGGAACTGGGTTTTTCTTGTAGTATACGTTGTAGGGCATGATTTACATTTGTGTCTAATTCATTATCCTCTACTAATTTTGAATAATACTTTTTATATTTTTCTTGCTTTAATTGCGAACGTATAATTTCTTTACAAAACTTAACAAATTGCCATTTGTGATGGGTTAAGCCTTGTGCTAGACTTTTTAAAACATTGGTATCGTTTGGATTTAGATACAGTAAATTTGCAATTGCATTTTGTCTTGTATTACTCTCAAATCCTAATAGTGTATAGTTTAATAACTCGTCGTATAACTCCAACTTATTTACTTCGTATTTAGGTGTGGCTAATGCTAGGGTTAACCATGTTATACGTAGGTTTAAATCATTAAAACCTTTAAAATTTTGGGTCTCATTTAAAAGTTCTACTTGATCCTCTGGAAATGCGCTCCATAAATTTTTTAAAACAATTTCTTGTGTTATATAAGAAGGATCCTTTAAAAAACTTTTGTAAAAATCTTTATATTCTGGAGATACCTTACCTAGACTTCTAACAAAGGCTTGACGCAGTATATAATCTTTGGAGTTTTGGATGATCGGGAAAAAGTCTTTGATATCCTGAATTTCTTCTTTTCCTAATTGATAAATAACTTCTTCTTTACAATTAATATACGCGTTTGAATTTAGAATTTTTATAAATTCTGCTTTTTTATCTTTTAATGGAGTATCGTAACGTTTACCAATTTCTAAATAGGTATTGATGCTTTTGTTTTGAGTTAAAAGTTGAAACGCTTGCTGAGTTGGAAACACGTGACTTTCTAACCAAATCTCTCTGAACTCTTTTGTAGATTGTTTAGAAACATCTTCAATCTCATTTAAAAAATCCTGAGTTTCCACATTTTTAAATTGATGTTTTTGTAAATACTTTTTAACGGCCAGATTAAAATTTTCTTCACCTACTTGTTGTTGCAAGGCATACAAAGCCCAAGCGCCTTTTTTGTAATAGGTTATACTAGATGCTTTAGCGGATAATAAGGGCTCTTTGTCTTGATTCTGCGAACGAATTAATTGTTCAGCCATGTCATACAAATCAAAGAAAAAATAATCTTCCCCAAAAATGTGTTTTTCCGCCAACATGGCGTAAAACGTTGCAAATCCTTCTTGCAACCAATGATGTTTGTTCTCTTTAGCTGTAATAAGGTTTCCAAACCATTGATGGGCTAACTCATGTGCGTTTACGTTTAAATAATTTTTATCCTGAAATCCAATTTCGTCCACCACAAAATCTTGAGAAAATATTGTTGAAGTTGTATTTTCCATTCCAGCATATAAAAAATCATCTACCGGTAACTGTCTGTAAACTAGCCAAGGATAATTAAAACCAATTTGATTTTCTAGGAAATTAAAAATTTCTATAGCATGTGCGTAAGTAGATTTGTATTTTGCAGCATCTTCTTTTTTTAAATAAAATTCTAGCGGTGTTTGGGACAGAGAAGTTTCTGTAAACTTTATATAATTCCCTATGGCAAACATAACTAAATAGCTAGACATGGGCTTATGCATGGTGTAATTCCATGTTTTTAGATGATCAGTCGTTTGAGTTGAGGCTAGTATACCGTTTGCAACAACTTCATATTCCTTAGGATAAGTGATTGAAATATTAAAAATGACCTTTTCGTTTACATCGTCAAAACTAGGCAACCAATGCGAGGTGTATTTACCTTGACCTTGCGTCCAAATTTGATGTTTTTGATCTGTACCTGTAAAATAAACGGTTTGTTTTGGTGTTGCAGAGTAACTTAACTCTAAAAGATTCCTCCCCTTTTTAATTCCTGAATATATTTTAATTTTTTTATCTGAAACTATATATTTAACGGCTTTTTTATTTAACTTAACTTCATTAAAGTTAATATTTAATTGATCTTTTACCGGATTAGGAGTTAGTATTA
>CAVBJB010000344.1:0-2556 GCA_963595625.1 Lachnospiraceae bacterium
GTGTAAGATATAGAATTCGTTATTTCTTGAGTCCATGTATCACCCTCGGCCACATTTTCTTTCAGTATAATTAACTCATAAGGCGTTTGAACTGTAGTTGGGGAAATTAAATTTTCGAATCTTAAATAATAATCTCCTTCAACTTTTCTTAAAAATGTCGACGCTTTATGATCTTTTGGCAAAAACAATTCTCCAGATAAATTATACCATGCTCCATTTCCAATTACAGATGAATTTGCAATTGTAACTTCTAAACTATCTAAAATTCCGTTAGTTTTATAGTGCCAAAAATTATTAATTTCTCTAGGAAAATAATCTGTATTTGAAGGATTTAGAACCGGATTGTTTATACCTGTTAAATACGGATCCACTGGTTCTGTTTCGCATGAAGTTGTGAAAGCAAACAATGCAAATAATGCAGCTACAAAATAATTCTTTTTCATGTTTTTGAGTTGGTTAATCGGGTCCTAATTTATGAAAAAATTAAGAATAATTTATCTCTTATTCACTTTTTGTAACAAATAAATTCCTACTGCAAAAAACACCATTAAAAATACGATAGAATTTCTCATGCTACCTGTAATTTGATCGATAGCTCCGTAAATCACCATTCCGATTACAATACCTATTTTCTCTGTAACATCGTAAAAACTAAAATAAGATGTAGTGTCCTTTGTATCTGGTAAAAATTTAGAGTAGGTAGATCTTGACAAAGATTGAATCCCTCCCATAACTAATCCTACAAAACCTGCGGTGATATAAAACTGAAAAGGGGTTGTAACAAAATAAGCAGCGCCACAAATAATTAACCAAATGCAATTTATTAGTATCAATGCTTTTACATTACCAATTTTTGCAGAAAGTTTTGCTGTTAAAATTGCACCAATTACAGCAACTAATTGAATTAATAAAATACTTATTATTAACCCCATGGTTTTATCATCTCCTGTCCATGCAATCTCTTCTTCTCCAAAATAAGTAGCAACCAACATCACTGTTTGTACCGCCATACTATACACAAAAAAACTAACTAAGTATTTTTTTAGTACTGGAGTGCCTTTTAAATTTTGCCAAACGTTTTTTAATTCTTTAATACCAGAAAAAACAACATTTTTAGTAACCTTACCTTTAGATGGATAAAGAGGAAGATGTTTAAAACTATATTGAGAAAATAAGATCCACCAAATTCCAACTGTTAAAAAAGAAATTCTCATGGCTAAATTGGCAGATAATTCGGGCGTAGCTTCATTAATATAAAACCAAGAAGGTTTTAATACCATAAGTAAATTTATGACCATCAAGATTACACTACCTATATATCCTAAGGAATAACCTTTAGCGCTGATTTTATCTTGTTGCTCAGGAAAAGCTATATCTGGTAGATACGAATTATAAAATACTAAGCTCCCCCAAAAACCAACTAAACCACCAAAATAAAATAATAGAGAGAGATTTATAAAATCCAGAGAAAACCAATATAAACCTATAGTTGACAAAGCTCCCAACCAGCAAAAAAATTTCATAAAATATTTTTTCTTTCCAGTATAATCAGCAATTCCAGATAAGATAGGCGAAATAATAGATACTACTAAAAAAGCAAATGCCGTAATAAAAGATATGAGCGCTGTGGATTTAAATGTAATTCCTAAAAAAACAATTTGTTTTGCTGTTGCGTTATGAAATAACATGGCATAAAATATAGGAAATATTGCAGATGATACTACTAAACTATATACTGAATTTGCCCAATCATAAAATGCCCAAGCATTTAAAAGTTTTTTAGATCCTTTTGGTAAGGTTTGCATAAGTACGTTTTTTAAATTAAAAAAGCTGTCTATGATAGACAGCTTCTAAAATTATAAAAAAATATTTTTTTATTAGTATTTTACACCAAATTTTGCAGCTTCCGCTTTCGCTTTAGGTATTAAAGCTTTGATATTTGCAATACGAGTATCATTACTTGGATGGGTACTTAAAAATTCTGGAGTAGATCCAGATCCTTGAGCAGCCATGCGTTGCCAAAAAGGTATGGCCTCATCTGGATTATAACCAGCAATAGCCATTAACGTCAATCCAATTTCATCCGCTTCTGTTTCGTGTTTTCTACTAAAAGGCATCATCCCTCCTAACTCTGTTGTAACACCAAAAGCTGTCATCGCTAATTGCTTAGTTGCCTCACTTTTAGAACCTAAAGCCGTCTGTAAACCTGCTGCTCCATATTGTTGAAGCGCACTAGCACTCATACGCTGTTGGCCGTGATTAGCTAAAGCGTGAGCCACCTCGTGCCCCATAATAGTTGCTATACCAGCATCTGTTTGAGCAACAGGTAAAATTCCTGTGTAAAAAACAATTTTACCCCCAGGCATACACCATGCGTTTAATTCGTCCGATTGTACTAATTTATATTCCCATTGATAATCTTTTAAATAATCAGAATATCCATTTGCGTTTAAATATTTTTCTGCCGCATTTTTAATTTTTATACCTATTGTTTCAATACGTTTAGCATCTGTTGTTCCAGAAACAACTTTATTTTCTTTGATAAATTCCGAATAT
>CAVBJB010000345.1:0-2541 GCA_963595625.1 Lachnospiraceae bacterium
TGCCTACACTATTACCAATGTTCTTAAATAATTTTATTAAAAAATATCCTAAGATTAATTTAATTGTAGAAGAATTAAATACGGAGGATATCATTGTTAAATTAAAAAATGGCTATTTAGATGCAGCTATTGCGGCTACACCTTTAAATGAGGAAAATATTAAAGAGGCTCCATTATTTTACGAACCTTTTGTGGCTTATTATCCAGAATCGCATCCTAATTCTAAACTTGATAAGATTACGCCTGATGATTTAAACATTGATGACATTTTATTATTACAAGATGGACACTGTTTTAGAGACGGAATCCTTAATATATGTAAAAATAAAAACACTACATCCGATAGAAATTTTCATTTAGAAAGCGGAAGTTTTGAAACTCTTATCCGTTTAGCTGACGAAGGTTTAGGTTATACTTTATTACCATATTTGCATACTTTACAATTATCGGATAAGGAAAAAAGCAGACTTAAATATTTTGAATCGCCACAGCCAGCACGAGAAATTAGTGTCTTATTCCCTAAAAAAGAATTAAAAATGCATATTATAGAAGCATTTAAAAATACAATTGAGGGGGTAATTAGAGGAGCTATTGTTTTCCATGATATTAAAATTATAAGTCCCAAAATAAAAAAATAAAAAAAGGAGCATGTGCTCCTTTTTATTTTAATATTCTACTTCTTCAATTAAATATAAACTTTCGTGTAATTCAGGCTTTGATTTAACGTAAGTTACTAACCACTTAGATAAAATTTCAACTTCATAAGGTAGTAAGTATTCCACTGCCTTTCTCAATTCTTTAGAAAATAGTTTTGGATCAAAACTAACATTTTCTAAAACCTTCTGGGTGTACATTATTTTATTAGTAGGCATAATAATGGTGTTTTGGTTACATAATAAAGATATGACATTTTTTTTGATTTTAAAAATGAATTAAACAAAATTTTGCACCTAATTTTTTGAATATTATAATTTTACACCTCTAAGCATTTCTCTTTTTCCTGGTGGTCCTGGTAATTTTGACGTTGAAAACCCAGCGGATTTCATATTATTTTTAATAATACTTCTGCACGCATATGTAACTAAAACTCCGTTAGGTTTTAAAGCCCTATACATCGATTTAAAAACTTCTTCACTCCACAAATCGGGTTGATATTGATAGCCAAAGGCATCAAAATAAATTAAGTCAAAAGCATTTTCCTCTATAATATCACTAAAAAATTTTTGCTCTTTAGTTAACGTAAAGTTTTCAGTAATCGTATAAGGTTTTTCCCATGCGCACGTATGCATCGCATTAAAATTTGATGCTAGATCCATTCTTTCGGCAATTTCAGGGTAATTTAAAACCTCATACTCTTCTTGATTTAAAGGATAAGCTTCTATTCCTGTATAATTTATTTTAAGATTTAACTCTGGGGCTTTACAAAGTGTTACAAAAGCGTTTAAACCTGTACCAAAACCTATCTCTAAAATAGAAACGGACTGATTTGAAAACAAATCGAGTCCGTTTTTAATAAAAACAAAATTAGCCTCTTGCAGAGCACCAAATTTGGAATGATACGTTTCGCCCATGTCATGTACAAATAAAGATTTAGATCCATCATCTGTTACAATTATGCTTCGTTTCATTTTATTTTATATATAATTTTTTTATGCGTGCAATTGGTCCACCACATTTAACTTCATGACATTTTATACACGCATCCACACTTGCATTATAACGCTCTTTTGCTTGGTTTGGATTGTTGTATATTCTTTGTTGCTGCTCTAAAAACATTTGGGCATGTTCTTTATAAAAGCTATCAAATTCCGATGGATCCGTTAGTTTTTTGGTCAAAATACCATCAAAATAGTCAGGCATTGTACCTAACTCTTCTCCATTTAAAATTTTTTCTCTTAAACGCTCATTTTCGGCAAACATTTGTTCCATATGAGCAGCCATTTCAGACATTTCATACATTACAAATTCTTCCGATTTGCCCTCAACAGTATAAGGATTTTCATTAGTTTCTGCTTCTTTCTTATTACAAGATACACAAAAGAAAACTGCAACTAAATAAATAAAGTATTTCATTATTTTGCTATTTGAACTCCTGTTGCAATAATTCTTTTAATAATTTTTGGAGCTACAATACTATCAATTGCTGCTTGAGATTTACCACCATCCTTTGCATCGTGTTTTAATTGATCTATTGATGTAATGTCTAAAAACGCTTTACCATCAACCACTGTAGTTTTACCTTCTGCACCCTCTTTAGGAACAAAAAAACCATAATCTTTAAAACGTACTACAGCCTCTTCATCGTTTCCTAAATCCATGCTCATCCAACATCCTTTTTTCTTACAAGTCGCTTTAATTTCAGATTCAAATTGAACATTTAGAGTATCTCCTTGCTTTAATTCAGAAAATATTTTGGCCATTTCTTCTTTAGACTTTACATCTTTTATTTCGAAAGCATCACCAAAACTAGCCATTTCTGTTTTTATTGAGTCAACAGCTGTAGTTTCTGATGCTGTATTCCCCTCATTTTTACAACCAATA
>CAVBJB010000346.1:0-2535 GCA_963595625.1 Lachnospiraceae bacterium
TTAATGTACCAAGTGGCTACAGGTGGGTTGGAGTCAAGTTCTATTGCTTACCCATTACGAAAAATTGTTCAAGAACACAATGAAACTTTTTTCCGTATGGCTAATGTAGAGTCAGTGGATACTGCAAACAAAAAGGTAAAAACTGATATTGGTACAATTTATTACGATTATTTAGTATTAGCTACAGGTTCTACTAACAACTTCTTTGGAAACAAAGAAATTGAAAAGAACAGTATGGTGATGAAATCAATCCCAGAAGCTTTAGATATTCGTAGTCTTATCTTACAAAACTTTGAATTGGCTTTACAAACTAACGATATTGACGAGCGTAAAGCTTTAATGAATATCGTTATTGTAGGTGCTGGTCCAACTGGAGTAGAATTAGCGGGAGCACTAGCTGAAATGAAAAAAGCTGTTTTCCCTAAAGATTACCCAGATTTAGATATCTCTATGATGGAAATTAACTTAGTGCAAGGGGCTGATCGTGTTTTAGATGCTATGTCTGCTAAATCGTCTGCCGCTGCTGCTAAATTTCTAAAACAATTAGGTGTTAAAATCCACTTTAACGTTCGTGTTACAAACTACGATGGTAATGTTGTTTCTACAGCTAATGATTTAAGTTTTGTTTCTAAAGCTGTTATCTGGTCTGCAGGTGTTAAAGGTTGTACTGTTGACGGTGTAGCTGAGGCTGTTGATAGAGCTTCTCGTATCCGTGTTAACAATTTTAACCAAGTTGAAGGGTATGATAATGTTTTTGCTTTAGGTGACGTTGCTGCTATGTATGGTGATAAATTTAAATTTGGTCACCCAATGATGGCTCAACCTGCAATTCAGCAAGGTGAATTATTAGCTGATAACTTAGAGCGTCTAGTTAATAAACAACCACTAAAATCTTTTGAATATAATGATAAGGGATCTATGGCAACGGTTGGTCGTAACAAAGCGGTTGTTGATTTACCTAAATTCCATTTCAATGGTATTTTCGCTTGGTTTGTTTGGATGTTTATTCACTTAATCTCTTTAATCGGATTTAAAAATAAAGTACTTGTTTTCTGGTCTTGGGTGTATAACTATTTTGCTTTTGACAGAGAATCGCGTGTTATTATTCGTAAATACGAACCACAACAAAATAAAGACGCTTAACATATTTAAGTTTCATATAAAAAAGGATGAGCACATGCTCATCCTTTTTTATTTAATTCATACGCTATTAAGTAATCTATAAATTTAGAATAACCTTCCATTCCAAATTCTTGTTGATTTACTTTTAAAAACGTATCATACATAACCTCAAAAATAATATCTACAAAGGTTTTATGTTTTTCCCAAAATTCCTTGGTTTGTTTCCAGTCTTTAATTATCCCCGGGTTTAATTTTGATAAATATTGATTATACTCTTCCTCATTCTTAAAAGGATATCTTTTTAAACAATAACGTAATGCAAAACTGGTAGCAGCATAGTCGTAATATAAATTTGGGTTATGTTTAGCGGCTAAATACCCTAAAAAATTGGCTTCATTTTCGGGAACAATCCCTATTTGATGTGCTATTTCATGACTAGCCGTCATTAATGTATTATTTTCGGGCATCAATGCATTTACATGCGCCTCATTAGTAAACGGATTTATATAGCCAGAAAAGCCCATGTAAGTAAGTACTGTACTAATTTCTGAACTTTTTACTGTAGGGTTGTTGTAGCTAAAATCTTCATGCAAATCTTTTATTACTTGGTAACCTTCGGGAGCTGATTTAAAAATATCATGTAAGCTTAAAGGTATTTCTAACCGCTTATTTATATTTTTTGTGTATTTGTAATGTAGAGTATTTAAACGATCCGCAAGTAAATCTGTAACTTCAATTAACTCTTTCGTGTTATAATCCGTTTTTAAATTTAATTTTTCTGCGAGCGGTATGCGGTTAATATTTAAACTCCATAAAACAGTAAACATCACATAAAAAACGCACAAAATTTTAGCAACAAAATTAACTACGTAGCCTTTAGGTTTATTTTTAGTTTTAAATACTTTATAAGTTTTAGTTCCAATTATTAAAATTGCAATTACATATAGAAAATCGCCAACAGAAAAAGGAATGTAACCTAATACAAAGCGTAAACATTCAGAGTACAAACTGTAAAAAGGTATATAAATGTTCTCTATAAAAAAAGTCCAAAAGCCCAACAATCTAAAAAATACAAAACTAAATAGTAAGACAAATAAGTATTTATAAGTTAGGAAAAGTCTCATATTATTATTTTTATTAAATTTAAATAAAATTATTTGCAGAATTAAATTCTTACTCTATATTTGCACTTAATTAGAATAAATAAAAATAACGCCCCATGGAACAAGATAAACCTTGTGAAAAAGTTGTATTTTTTTGCGATGGAAAAAAATGTTGCCGTTATAACGACGAAGCTAAAAGTACTTTTAACGATTTAATCTCGGATTGTGGCCTAGCCGAAATTGTAGTTTTAAAGAAGATGAAATGTCAAGGCATTTGTAAGCAAGCTCCCGTTTTTTATTTACCTAATAA
>CAVBJB010000347.1:0-2530 GCA_963595625.1 Lachnospiraceae bacterium
CTTCAACAACCACTTACTATACTAAAATAATTACGAAAAATGGAAATTGCTCCAAACTACTTAGACCAACTTACAAAACTCGAAGATAAATTTAACGCAATAAACCAAAAAACAGAAACGCATTTAGAAGGATTACTTTGGGCAAAACCCATTACATATTGGGATTACATACAAACAGATGCTTTGCTAAGTTTACAAACCCAACGTACAACCTTACCAGACGAGATGGTTTTTATTATGTACCATCAAGTTAATGAGTTATTGTTTAAAATGATTTTATGGGAAATTCAACAAGTTGCATACGCTAAAGAGCTATCAACTTCTTTTTTTACCGAGCGTTTAAATAGAATTTCTAGGTATTTTAATATGCTTACTACTTCTTTCGATATCATGAAAGACGGAATGGAGGTTGAGCAATACTTAAAATTCAGAAATACGTTAACTCCAGCTAGTGGTTTTCAAAGTGCACAATATAGATTAGTTGAGTTTGCTTCAACAGATTTAATTAATTTAATTGATCATAGGTTTAGAGATACCATTGATAGAAATACGCCTTACGAGCATGCTTTAGAACATTTATATTGGCAAGCAGCTGGTAAAGATTATAAAACCGGAGAAAAAACGTATCTTATTCAAGAA
This sequence comes from Lachnospiraceae bacterium, assembly GCA_963595625.1. GTDB lineage: Bacteria > Bacteroidota > Bacteroidia > Flavobacteriales > Flavobacteriaceae > Flavobacterium. Next base: position 640 of record CAVBJB010000347.1, read on the forward strand.
TTCGAAAAAAAATATAAAAAACCTTTCCTAGAATTTATGGAAGAATATAATACCATAAATCTTTGGAGAAAATACAAGCAATTACCTTTAGAAGATCAGCAAAATAAAGATCTTATCGAGGCTATGCGTCACTACGATAAAACAGTAAATATTACTTGGGTAATGGGGCATTATAACGCCGCTGTTAAATACATAGAAAGTGCACACGGTAGCCAGGAAGCTACAGGTGGAAGTGATTGGAAAAAATATATGTTGCCTCAATACCAACGTAGAATCTTCTTTCCCGAATTATGGACAGAAGATGAATTGTTAAATTGGGGTAAATAATAAAATTAACGTATTTTGAAATATTTATCAATTTTTTTCGCAGCTGCTTTAATCATCAGTTGTAACGATAAAAAAGAGAAAGAAGAAACAGAAAGTAACAATAAACCAATTGTTGAGGTAAAAGCCAAAGAACCCATTAGAGAAGCCTTTGGCTTTATTTTAAACGATTTTAATGTTAAGCAGGACACCGTTGTTTCTGGAGACAGTTTTGGTAAAATATTAAGTAACAATAATTTTTCAGCTGCTCAAATACATGTGATTAACGAGCAGATTAAAAATGATTTTGATGTTAGAGATATTAGAATTGGTAAACCTTATACCTTATTAAAAAATAAAGAAACAGACAGTTTACAATATTTTATTTATGAAAAAGATAGACTAAATTATGCTGTGATTAATTTAAGAGATTCAGTTTACGTTTTAAATAAATCTATACCAACCGTTTTAAAAACAAGAACCGTTGCTGGAGAATTAGATGGATCTTTATCTGAATCTTTAAATAAATTAGGCGTTCAACCCGGTATTGCATCAAATCTTTCTAAAATTTATGCTTGGTCAATCGACTTTTTTAAATTAGATAAAGGGGATAAGTTTGCTTTAAATATTACAGAAAAGTATCTTGAAAACGGTGAATATATTGGTGTAGAATCTATTAACGGAGCATTTATTGAATATAGAGGAAAATATGTATATGCATTTCCATTTAAAAAATCGGAAAACCAAAAACATACCGAGTATTATGATGAAGAGGGAAAACAAATGAAAAATATGTTTTTAAAGGCGCCGTTAAAGTTCTTTAAAATAACCTCTAAATTTGCAAGACAACGTTTTCATCCTGTCCAATTACGTTGGAAGGCTCATAATGGTACTGATTATGCAGCACCACACGGAACTCCAATTATGACAACAGCTGCCGGAACTGTAATTCAAACCGGTTACACCGCAGGGAATGGAAATTTTGTTAAAGTTAAACACAACGGTACTTATACAACCCAATACCTACATATGTCTAAAATTTTAGTTAAAAATGGACAAAGTGTGGCACAAGGACAAGTTATAGGTAAAGTTGGTAGTACAGGTTTAGCTACAGGGCCTCACGTATGTTATAGATTCTGGAAAAATGGTGTACAAGTAGACCCAATGTCTCAAAAATTACCCAACTCAGAACCTATGAATAAAAAAGAGTTACCTGTATATTTAAAACAAATAGAACCAATTAAAACTCAATTAGACAGCGTTGCTAACGCAAAATTTAAATAAAAATAAAATGGCATTATATTCGGTAAATCCATTATCTACAAATGCTTGGAAAAATTTAGAAACTCATTTTGATACTATAAAAGATTTAGATGTAAGAAATCTATTTAGGGTGGATTCCGAGCGATTTTCTAAATTTTCAATTCAAGACGATGAAGTTTTGTTGGATTTTTCTAAAAATAAAATTACAGATAAAACCTTTTCGTTGCTTTTAGACCTTGCTCATGAAGTTAAGTTGGCTGAGGCTATAGAAAAATATTTTACCGGAGACATTATTAATGTTACAGAAAATAGAGCCGTATTACAT
>CAVBJB010000348.1:0-2521 GCA_963595625.1 Lachnospiraceae bacterium
ATTTACCTCCATTCATAAAAGTGTATATTGGAGATTTTTGGAAGAAGCACGCAAGTATCAAGATAATTTATTAGAAAATAAAAATTACAATTTTAAAGATATTAAATTTAAAAATGTATTTCCGTTGTACGGTGCTTGTGATATAAAATCCTCTACTAAATTAAGGATAAATGCTAGTAAAGTTGATCTTACCAATCAATTAAATACCATATTTGATATTTTAAATTTAGACAAAAACATCCATAATCAACTTATTGTTGAACAGCGTAAAATTGAAATTTTACATTATATTGAAAGTATAAAAGAAGTTTTACATTATAATGTAGAATATGAAATTACAGAGTTTTTAAAATCTAAAATTCATCCGTATTTTAAATCTAATATTCACGATAATCCCTTTGGTGTGGCAATTATTGAATACTTTAATAATTTAGATCCGGAGACCGAATTGTATTACATTGAGAGAAAGCGTTACGATGCGGTTGTTAACAAAGTCAATAATAAATTAGCTTCTATCTTAGATATCAGACAAATTGAAGCTCAAAATATTTTCCCTCATTATTATGAAAGATTTGTTTCTGACGGTATAGATTTTAATATGTATATAGGAGCAAGTATAACTCCTGATCGGATTTTTGACCGTATATATATACAAAATTTAAGATTGTGGCAGTTGCAAATTATGTGCGAAATGGTACGAACTATTATAGAATACGATACCAATGGTTTCGATATTTCTCTAACTTCACTAATATTGGTTCACTCCAACCCCATAAATATTAAATTTAGGTTAGAGGAGAAAAAATTTGATTTAGATGGAGCCATGAATGCCTTTTACGAGGCGGTAAAAAAACGTCTTGAAAAAGCGTATATTAAAAACACAACCGATCGTATTGTAGAAAAAAATAAGCTCACCGTAGTTTATAATAATCCTACGGATGAGCTAGAGTATCTTAAGTACATATATTTTATCCAGAGTAAAAATTTACTAGATAAAGAAATTGAGTTTTTGGAGGTTGAGGAAATGCAAAGTATAACCGGTTATAAAGCCTTACGTGTAGCTATTCTAAACCAAAACCCCACAAAGCAGTTTTATACTTATAGTGAGTTTTTAAAATTTAATTTAACGGATGGCAAAAGCTAATATAAATGCAAATACGGATACAACCAATCCAATCATAAATATAGTATAGGTTATGCGTAATAGCCTATACTTTTTATTTAATACCAACCCTAAATAATATAAATCTTTAATCATGGTATTATATAAATAATCGCCATCTTTCATCATTTCATTAATGGCCCAAACATATTCTTCTTCCTTAACTTTATAGAAGTTACCAAAGAACAACAAATTCACTTTTTTTTGATCTATATCTTCTTTAGTGAAAGAACCACTTGTTATTTTAGGTTTAGTTGAAAGTATGGCAAATATTATGGTTGCTACACTGGCTATTAACAATATAAATGTTGGAATTATTAAATGTTGATTGTTAGGTGAATCTAATTTAGGTATAATAGCCGTTAAAATAATTGAAATAATGATGGCATTAACTGATAAAAGTATGTTTGCTTTACTATCTGCAATATCACTTAATCGGGTGTGGTTGCTAAGAGTTACCCTAAACATCGTATCTATACCACGTTCAGGTTTATCAACTTTTTCGAGTTTTTTCTTTTTTAAAAATTCTTTAGTCGAACTGTTATTTTCATCCTCAATTTTTCGAATTTTCTTAAGAGTATCGATTATATTATTCTCTTTTTTAGGTTGCCAATATTTTTTAGCGTATTCGGTATAATATCTATGCTTTAAAGAAAGAATTTCGAAGTTTTTTTTATGCCACTCTAAATCAGAAAATTCCATATTGTTGCACGTTGCAAACTCATTTCTTAATAATTCAGAATACGCAATGTAGTTTTCATCAGCAAAATGGTTAAAGTCGGCGTCTTTAATTACCTGCTCTAAATAATTTTGTGGCTCAACGTCAAAACGGGTAGCTTCTATTAATTGTTTTATAATATTTATTTTATCAATAGAAAAATTTTGCTTTAACAAGAAATCTTCTGCTATTTTTGCAGAAGTAGTTTCATGATTTTGACAACCATTAATATATCCAATATCATGGAACCATGCAGATAATATAAGTAACTCCGCATCGTTATCATTAATATTTTCTGCAGTTATAATTTCTTTAACAGCATTTACTACTTTTAAAGAATGATTATAATCATGATAGGTGTAAACACCTGACAAATTGCTTTGGTGAAGGCTAAATATATAATCCTCCACTAATTTTATAATAGTAATCATATAAACAAAAATAAGATAAATTTATATGGGTTTAAATTTTTTTAATAAAAATATAAGCTTGCTTATCTCACTCCTTTTAATTTTATTTCTAACAGGTTGTGCAACAAAAAAAATGCAATTGGGTAAATTTACCCAAAATCAAAAAACTGCATATTCTAAAAATCAGATTAAACATCAGTTCTTTTTTATTGGTGATGCCGGTGATTTAAA
>CAVBJB010000349.1:0-1875 GCA_963595625.1 Lachnospiraceae bacterium
GCGTATAAAATCACCTATAAATTGATAGATTATGTAATCTGAAAGCACTAAAAAGTTTTTTGTAAACAGGATTTGAATCCAATAAATTCGGGTTATATAAAGCATAAAAAATACAACTAAAAAAACAGGAAGTATAATTTTTAAATAGCTAAAAATATAAATCTTAGCTTTTTTAAAACTAGTTGCTTTTGCAATTTTAGGGTAAAAGAAAAAGGTAGTTAAAGTTGTAATAAACATAAAGTAGTAAGAGGATACTCTCGTAATGGCACTCCAATATCCTGCCATTTCCCAACCTAAATTGGTAATTATGAAATTACGAATGCTCAAGTAAATAACCGGTAGCAAAACACCACTTACAACAGCAATTTTACTAAACGTGGCATAGGATTTTATGTAGTTAAAATCGAAATTTTTTATGGAGAATAGCTGCAGTATAGAAATGTGTTTTTTTAGATGAATACTAAAACCAAAAACTAAGAAAAAGGGTATTAAAACCGTTCCTATGACAGCCCCTACAATCTGGAATTTATATATTAAAATAACATTACATACACACGCTACAATACTGGAAATTATGTTTGTGAACAATAGTTTTTTATAGAGTTCCAATCCATTTATAACGGCCTGTAAAATTAAATGTGTGGTTAGGATTGGATATAATAATATGATCAATTTCAAACAAAATAAAACATCTTTATCGCTGATAAATAAATATTCTAATCTATCAAAAAATAGAATTAAAAATCCACAAATTATACTACACCAAATCAAAACAAAATAAAAAGCTGTAGTACAAACTTTAATAAGTACATTGGTATTTATTTTTGATGAGATGACATCATGCATAACAGCATTTTGAATCCCCATAACACCAACAGCCTCTATGGTTGAAAATAGATTTCGGATATTTTCCAACATGGCAATACCTGTAGCACCAAGGTAAACAGATATAACTCTAGAAGTGATTATTCCCGTTAAAAATTTAATTGATACAGAAAAACCGTTTAAAGCAAAGACTTTAAACCATTCCTTCTTTTTTATATTTCGAAAATATTTAAACAAAAACTGAATCTATTAAATGAATTGAAGAGGTAGAAAAAGCATAAAAATCCTGAGTAATGCTACGCGCACCAAATTTTTCTTTCCAGGTCAGTAATCCCAAATTTATATTTTTACCTTGATTTACATTTGAGATACCAAAATTAAAATATTTTTTTTCGGACCTATAACCTTGTATAATTTCATAAAGTAAATTGGTTAATAAACCCATTTTATTAAGTTCTTTAGTTCCTGAAATGTATTGACAATGAGCTGTTGTTTCTGTTTCAAAAATAACCACTCCTCCTATTATGTTTGAGTTAAGAACACAAGTAAATAATTTAATTTGTTCCGGAAAAAGTTGTTTTAAAAGTTCAATTTCCTGTAACGAATGTACGGGAGCTGATTGATGAGCTTCTTGCAGATTAGGTATTAATAAATGATTCCAAAAACTACTAAGATCATCAGACTCTTGTATTAAAATCTCATACTTTTTTGCATTTTGTTTTACATCTCTAATCACAGATTTAGAAATTCTATACTCAGAGTTAAAATCAATTACAGAGTGAATGTCTCTTCTAAATAATTTTGCGTTACAAATAAAGGCCAGATAATTTAGATTTTGAGCTCCTTGTTTGGTAAAAAACATAGGAATTTCCTTAATTAAAACCGAATCTATTCCATGTTGTTTGTAAAAAGTTAGAACAGCTTTAAAAACTTCGAAAATTGTATTTGTATAAGCATCTGCAAGTGTAAGTAAGCCTCCATATGTTAATCCTTGGTGAGAAATAACCTCATTAGCCGTAACATTTGCAGGGAAAAGGGCAATTAGTGTAT
>CAVBJB010000349.1:1885-2510 GCA_963595625.1 Lachnospiraceae bacterium
GATAATCCATAAAATTACGGTTAAATAAAAAAGTAGCATTACAAGATTTAGTAACAAAACTGTTCCACTGCAATTTAAACTCGGAAGAATAACGAATAACTTTATAATTTTTCAATTCCAATTTTTTCGGAAAATTAAGCTTTTTTTGTTAAGTTTAAAAGCTTAAAAAGTCTACAATGAAATCCAATAAGTACAAACATATCTTCATAATATTATTTCTAATATTTAAATTTTATAATTTAAATTCACAAAACATACAATTATATGAACAATATAACGGAAGATTTGATTATACTTTTATTGGTAACACTTTAAATAAAGCAGAAAACGGTCTAAATGTTACTTGCGAAATTTTAACCTCATCCTCTTCTATATTATTATTATACCCTAACGAGCACATACATAAAGCCTATTTATATTGGGCAGGTTCTGGACCTGGAGATTTTGATATTAAGTTAAATGAGATAGATATAACTGCACAAAGACGCTTTACTGCAGAACAAACCTCATCTGCACTGCCATTTTTTGCTGCTTTTAGTGATGTTACAGATATTGTTACGCAAGCTGTTGCTAATAACGAGATAAATTTTACAGTTTCTGACCTTGATCTCACAGAATATATTAA
>CAVBJB010000350.1:0-2507 GCA_963595625.1 Lachnospiraceae bacterium
TGTATCCATTTGCTGGTTCCGAAACTGAAGCTGTCCAAGAAACATCTGCAGTTCTTGCAGTAATGTTAGCTGTAGTATATTGAGTTGGAGCTAAACATTGTGGTGTGTAATCAAATTTAAAATCATCAATAATTAATGATGGTGCATTATTTGTAGAACCATCTGATCTGAAATAGAATAAAACTCGAACCGTTTGACCTGCGTATTCTGCTAAATTAACAGTGTTGTTTTGGAAATTGAATGCCTTAGCCTCATAAGCTCCGATAAAAGCAGTATTAGCACCTCCAGAAAAGTTAATTAACGTTTTGTTTGCCGCTGTACTTTGATTCGGATTATCATTAAATGTGTAAATATTATTTAATGCTGTAGCTGAATTTCCTAATGCAGTCGTAGTTTGTAAATTTGAATCTAATGGTACAATTAAGAAGCGTCCGTAATCAAAAGTACTTTCCCCTTTCATTAACCATTTAAATGAAATCTGCGAAGTTGTAATATCTGCAGGTAAAGTTACATCTCTATAAGCATAAGAAATAGAGTTTGTTTTGTATACAGGGCTTAAATTATCAGAAGTTGACGTTACAAATAATTTACCATCAGCAAATGTTAATTGTCCTGCTGTTGTTCCAGTTCCAATAGTTAGATTGGCAGGCGTATTAATTGTAAACTTCGATAAATCAGTTGTTGCTGTATTGTTAGATATAATACTCCAACCTCCATTACTTGTATTAAAGTTATCACTAAATGGGAATGTTGCTGGTATTTGACCAGTAATGAAAGTGTTTGTTGCACTCCATAATGATTTCCCATCTTCAGTTCCGCAAGAAGATCTTACCCACCAATAATATGTTGTATTTGGTGTTAATTGGGTTAAAGAAGCAGAATTTGTTGTTAGTGTTGCAGTTGGAGTAGTCTCTGGAGTAGGTAAAGTACTTTCTGTAGATAAGTAATACTCAAACTCAGTATTTCCTGATTCCCAATTTAAAGTAGCTCCTGTAGTGCTAACATTTGTAGTGCTATTTGCTGTTGGTACAGTACAGGTTACTCCTGTAGTAAATGAAGTAGAAGCTGACCATTCTGTTCTTTCATTTCCATCACAAACTTGTCTCACCCATGCATAATGCAATGTTGAAGGTGTTAAACCTGTAATAATAGTAGAAGCCGTTGTTGATGTACCTGTTGGAGTAGTACTAGCTGTTGGATTAGTAGCAGTTGTTGAAACGTAATATTCGAAATTATCTCCTGTTCCATTCCAGTTAATCTGAGCTGTACGACCTGTAATAGAAGTTGCAGGTTGAATCACAGGAATAAGACAGTCTGGAGTGTAATCCAATGAAAAATCATCTACAATTAAACCAGGAGCGTTTCCTCCACTACCATCATTTCTCCAATAGAATACAGCTTTTATAGTTTGTCCAGCGTAAGCTGATAAATCAACAAAATTATCAGTATATGTACTAGCAGCAGTTCCAAACGAACCTGTAGTATAAGTAATAGTTGGATTAGCTAAATAATATTGTAAAGTAGTACGATCCGTTAACTTAGCATTATAAAATGCAGGTGCATAAGCTTCAGTTGTTCTGTTAATCTCCGTACCGTTGGTTGGTACAGCAACATTTGGTGCTAAAAGAAAGAATCTACCAGCGTCCCATCCAGAACCTTCACCACGAGCAACCCATTTAAAAGAAAGTTTTGCAGAAGTCATGTCTGCAGGAATTTGGATTTCTTTATATGCATATGAGTGGCTTGCAGCACCTGAAATTGTGTAAGTTGCAGCACTAGTTTCACCTGTATGTACATTAGAAATGAATAACTTCCCATTTTCTTCAGAAGTTGGTGTTGCAATTCTAAATCGATTTGTAGGAGCAGTCGTACCGTTATTTACAACCCAATTTGCAATCTCAAAGTCTTCGTGATAAGGAGCTTGTGCAGGTATTAATTCAGGATTTTGAGGTAAACCAGTTACTTCAACATCATCAATAGAGAAACTAATATCTTGCCCTGTTCCACCTTCTAAACGCGCTACAACCCATCTAAACTGAACAAATGGTTGAAAGTTAGCTGCGTTTGGTAAAGTAAATTCGTGTTCAGTTGTTTCGTTAGCTAATACGGCATTTCCTGTAACGTTAGTTCCGGTTCCTGCACCTTCATATACACGAGTCGCTTCATTTACAGGAGTAAATGCACCCTGATCACCAATACGGTATTGAAGTTGAACTCCAACAACACGGTTACTGTTTACACGCTGTACATTTAATTTGTATTTTAATTTGATGCGTTGGCGATTACTAGTATCTACAGATAAAACTGGAGCAGTACGAGCACTTATAGTACTTAAAAAACCAAGTTTACCTGTGAAATCAAAAATCCCGGCAGAAGCTGTTTGATTTCCACCTGTAGTTATTTCTACATCATCAGTTTCAGCTACTGTATATTCATCATTAATTGGACCAGTAAGTTTCCATCCTCCCCATCCAGCAGGAAGTGTAGGATTTGCTCCGGTTAAGCCA
>CAVBJB010000351.1:0-2503 GCA_963595625.1 Lachnospiraceae bacterium
AAATTTAGGTATATTAAATAAAAAAGTGGATGAATCTGGAATTGAGGATAGAAAAAAACTCATTAAAGATCTACAAAATATTGAAGCTGAAATTAGATCTCTCTCTCACAATTTATCAACTATTAGTATTGAGTCAAATGATTATAAAGCGTTATTAAATACTTTAATTAATAATCAAAACAGTTTAAATAAAACCCATTTTGATATCAATATTAATGATGAAAGAAAGTTAACTGAACTTGACACGGTATACAAATTCAATTTATATCGTATTGTGCAGGAATGTATTCAAAACATTCAAAAACATGCCAAAGCAGAAAATGCCATAATTAATATAGATATATTTAATGATTTAGTGAGTGTTTTAATATCAGACGACGGAATCGGTTTTGATACAGAAAATAAAAAAGTAGGTATTGGACTTAAAAATATTAAATACCGCGTAAAATCATTAAAAGGCAAGGTGAAATTTAACAGTACAATAGGCGAAGGTACAAACGTACAAGTTACTTTACCTTTACATACATAAGACATTAAAGACTTCTTTATTGAAGTCTTTTTTTTGTTAAATAAAATTAAAAACAATATAAAATTTGTTAAAAACAATGTAAAATTGTACTACAATCAAAAAAACTAAAGTTATGAAACATTTTTTAACCTTTTTATTGTTAATTTTTGGACTAAGTACAGCCTTAAGTCAAAATATATCGATAAAAGGTAAAATTTTAAACACCAATCGAACGCCTATCGATATGGCAACTATTTATTTAAACCAAGCTAAAGATTCTACATTAGTAAATTATACAATATCTGAAGCTAATGGCTCTTTTAATTTGTCGGTACAAAATCAAAACGCTGCTACAATTTTAATTATTAGCGCTGAGGGTTATACAGATTATGTAAAAACATTCGAGACTATTAGCACTGACATTCAATTAGAAACAATAATACTGGAAAAATCTAGTAAAAAAACACTAGACGAAATTGTTATTAAAGCCAATGTTGCTCCTGTAAAAATTAAAAAAGATACGTTAGAATTTAACGCAAATTCCTTTAAAGTAAGAGAGGATGCAACTGTAAAATCGCTTTTAGAACAACTTCCTGGTGTTGTAGTGGGTGACGATGGTAAAATTAGAGTAAATGGTAAAGAAGTAAATAATATTTTAATCAACGGTAAACCGTTTTTTGACGAGTCGGGTAAAGTTATTTTAAATAACCTTCCAGCCAATATGATCGATAAAGTTCAGATTACCGATTATAAAACAAACGAACAAAAACAAGCCAACGAAGCTTCAACCTCAGATCAACAAACCATAAACCTTACAATTAAAGAAGATAAGAATAAAGGTTTCTTTGGGAATATTACAGGTGGATACGGCAGTAATGAACGTTACGAATCTTCATTGCTATTAAATTACTTTAATAAAGAACGTAAAATTAGCGTGCTTGCCTCGTCCAACAACATCAACAGCATTGGATTTAGTAACGGTGATATTTTTGACAATATGGCTAGCGCACGTAACAACTCGTTTTCTTACAGTGAGGACGGAACATTAGGTATTAATGGCGTTAGCCTTGGTGGTGGAAAAGGTATCTATTCAACCAATATGGTTGGTGTAAATTATAGTGAAACCTATAATAAAAAACACTTTTTAGGAGCCAATTATATTTTTAATCAAATAGATTATAATAACAAGAGTAGATCTAGAATCGAAAATTTATTACCCAATCAAAGATTAGTTACAGAATCCGAAGCTAACGAAAACCAACTATCAACCAATCATAACGCCTCTGTTCAAACAGAAATTAAGTTAGACAAAAACCTAACGTTAAACCTAGCGCCAAAAGTAACCTCAACTCATGTTGATTACCATTCGGCAGGATTATCTGAAACCAGAAATCTAAACAATACTTTATTAAACGACCAAACGTATTCAAATTCTATAAACACCGAACAAAAAAAAATCAGCAACGACCTATCGTTGGTAAAGGCTTTTAAAAAGAAAAATAGAAATTTAATTACGAGTTTTAATGTAAGTTTTAAGGATTCGGACGTAAATGAAATAAACAAATCCCAAAATAATTTTTACGAAACTAATACTACAGACAACCGTAACCAAAAACTAAATACTAATACGAAACAAGATAAAATAAACACCGGAATTCGATACAAAGAACCCATAGGTGTAAATAAAGAACTAACTGTTGGGTTTTCCTACGGGTTTACAAAAGATATATGGGATCGTAATGCTTTTAACTATAATACACTTACTAATCTTTACTCTACACAAAATGAAAGTTTAACTTTTCAAAATTCATTAAAAGTAAATGTATTTTCACCCACATTTTCATTTAAACACAACTTTAAAAAAGGGCATGTCTTAATAAACACACAATCAAATATTACAGATTATACTTTAAACTCTACATTTTTAAATCAAAATTTTATACAAAATAAAGTAGAGGTTTTACCACAAGTTAGCATGACAGCGTACATACCTGT
>CAVBJB010000352.1:0-2497 GCA_963595625.1 Lachnospiraceae bacterium
GAGTACGTACATAGAACCAAAATTTAGGAGCGGAGTCGTTATTTACGAAATATAAAAAAATCGGGAGGTTTTCTCCCGGTTTTTGCGTTTTTAATAGTAAGACTACATTTTTGGGAAGAATAATTTTATTTCAAATAAATGTCTTAAATTTGTAGTTTAAAGTAATTTTTAAACATGTCTATTCAAGCAAACCTTACCCAAATTAAGGAATCCTTACCTAAGGATGTTACTTTGATTGCGGTTTCTAAAACCAAACCCGTTTCTGATATTTTACAAGCCTACCAAGTAGGTCAACGTCATTTTGGTGAAAACAAAATTCAGGAAATGACTCAAAAATTTGAGGAGATGCCAAAGGATATTCATTGGCATATGATTGGGCATGTTCAAACCAATAAGGTTAAATACATGGCTCCGTTTGTATACTTAATTCACGGAGTAGATAGTTTTAAGTTGTTAGAAGAAATTAACAAACAAGCTTTAAAAAACAACCGTGTTATTAATTGCTTACTTCAAATTCATATAGCACAAGAGGAAACTAAATTTGGCTTAGATGCTCAAGAGTTAGATCAAATACTAAAATCTCAAGGGCTTTCTCATTTAAAAAACATAAACATTGTAGGACTAATGGGGATGGCGTCTTTTACAGAAGATTTAAACCAAGTTCAACAAGAATTCAATCAATTAAATCAATTATATTCTTTTTATAAAGACCATAAAACTTTTAACGTAAATTTCCAATACCTATCAATGGGAATGAGTGGGGATTACACCACAGCCATAGCTTGTGGAAGTAATATGGTACGAATAGGAAGTAATATTTTTGGAACAAGATAAATTAACAATTAGTGTACGCAATACTTGACATAGAAACTACTGGAGGGCAGTTCAACGAAGAAGGAATCACTGAGATTGCCATCTATAAATTTGATGGCCATGAGGTAGTGGATCAATTTATTTCATTAATAAATCCTGAAATTCCTATTCAACCTTTTGTTATCAAACTAACGGGTATTAATAATGCCATGTTACGTTCGGCACCTAAATTTTACGAGGTGGCCAAGCGCATTATTGAAATTACTGAGGGATGTGTAGTTGTAGCTCATAATGCAAGTTTTGATTATCGCGTTATTCGTACCGAGTTTAAACGTTTAGGTTACGATTTTGAGCGCGAAACTCTTTGTACGGTTGATTTGTCAAAAAAATTATTGCCCGAGCAAGCCTCATACTCGCTTGGAAAATTGGTTCGTAGTTTAGGTATTCCTATTGCAGATCGACACAGAGCCAGTGGAGACGCTATGGCAACTGTTAAACTGTTTAAAGTTTTACTTGCTAAAGATGCTAATAAGGAAATACTGAAAAGCTTAGTTAAAACCGAAATAGATAGTGGTATTTCTCCTAAATTATTGGATATTTTAGACAGCGTACCTTCAAAAACTGGTTTATACTACATTCATAACGAAAAAGGGAATATCATATATATTTCTAAAAGTAAGAACATGAAACGTAGAGTCAACCAGCATTTTACACAGGACAGTAAAAAAGCCTTACGCATACAAAATGAGGTTTATACCATTACCTATGAGGAAACGGGTAGTGAGTTAATTGCTAGTTTAAAAGAGATTAAAGAATTAGAAATTAATAAACCTAAATTTAATAGACTCGATACTAAATTAAATTTTCCGTTTGCTCTTTACCGTCAAAAAAACGAGGATGGATATTATGGCTTACGAATTTTAAAGAAAGATAAGCGCAGAAAAGAAATTACAAGTTTTGCTACCATACAAGAGGCTAAAACGTTCTTAGATCAGGTAATGCATGATTATAATTTGTGTTATAATGTTAATAACGATTTAATTGAACATACCCCATGCGAAAGCTACAAAAACAAAGTATGTTTAGGAGCTTGTTTAGAAATTGAAAACAAAAAAACCTACAACGCGAGAGTATCTCAATTTTTAGATGACTACCACGCTAAACACGCCAATTTTATTGTAGTGGATAAAGGCCGTGCAATAGATGAACGTAGCGCAATTTTAGTTGAAAATAAGCAAGTAATTGGTTATTGTTATTTTGATTTAAACCATCAAATCAATCGTGCTAATATTTTAAAAAATATTATTATCCCGATTGAAAATAATAATCAAAGCTTAAATATAGTTGAGAGTTATATAAGAAAAAAAGACGTAAAGGTTATACCCTTTTAGGATATGAGAAATAAAATTAAGTCTAAATACGAAGTACTTCGTCAACAAATCTATATTATAATTTATGGATCCAATACATTTTGGGGTAAATTATTTGATTTGGCTTTACTTGTTATCATCCTTTTAAGTGTAACTCTAATTACACTAGAGTCTATGCCTAAGTTTGATAAAGTACATCATAATTTTTTTATTATTTCTGAATGGATTATCACCATCTTTTTTACCATAGAATATATTTTAAGAATTATTTGTAATAAAAGACCATACAATTACATCTTTAGTTTTTACGGAAT
>CAVBJB010000353.1:0-2474 GCA_963595625.1 Lachnospiraceae bacterium
CTATTAAATAGGATGTTTCACCAGAACGCGCCCAAGCATTGGCAAAATTTACAGCCATCTTTTCAGCACCACCAGGTTCTAAGCTATCTATTAATTGTAAAATTCTCATGTTTAATTTTTCAAAGGGTCTACTAATTTTCCGATCTCCGTTTCAAATGTATCTAACGTATAGCTTGTAGACCACTGTTTCCCTTTTTCACTCATTTCGGCAAACCTACTCCTGTTTTCAATAATTTCAATTATGTTTTTAATGTCATTTTCACTCTCAAGATTTAGGAGTAAACCTCTTTCTCCGAATCCCATCATTTGATGCACACAAGATACGTTTGTTGAAAGCGGCACACAGCCCCAAAACATCGCCTCGGCTACTACTTTAGGCCACCCTTCAGATTGTGATGCTAAAAATAAAAAATGAGCGTTTTGATAGGCTTGCTCCACCACTTCTTTGGGTTGATTTCCGTGTAAAATAACTTTATTTTCTATTTTATTTAAACTGCAAAAATCTAAAATTTCTTGGCGCTGATTGCCTTCTCCGTATAGATGCAATTCCGCATCTATATGTTCTTCCAAAAGTTTTTTAAAAAGCGCCAAGGCATATAGGGGTCTTTTGTTTGCTGTTAACGTCCCTACATACATAAATTGTATGGGAGTTTTACTAGGCAAATATTTTGGAGGTAAGCTTAAGGCTTTTTGAGCCTCGTTATCGGTATAAGTTGCCGTAAAAAAAGGGTTGATGTTTTTTGACATTCCTTCCCATTCCCCATACACCAACACTTGCATGTTGTGGGTTAAAAAAGTATTGTTTAATATCCATTTTTGTAATCTATAACTACACGGTTGCTTGGCCTTAGGATCCCAATTACCGGCATATTTGGCCGTTTTTTTCTTAGACGGAAAAAATATTTGAGCGATGCACCCCAGCAAACCTACATTCCCTGGACAACGTAAGTGAATGTGGTCTGCGTTATTCATCGTCTGTACAATTCTAAAAAATATTATTGGTAAGAAAAATATAGTACGTAATATTCCAAAGCCAGTAGTAATGTCAAAATCTGGAATTTCTATAATGTTATATTCTATTTTTGACTTTTCTAAATCACTTACTAATAAGTTATTTTCGTGTTTCCAAATGGGACAACAAAACGTTATATAATCTACATGTTTACTCCAAACTTTCATTTCGTTTAGATATGGAGCATATAAATTTTTTGTATCCCCCTTAATTACAATTGGTGCACTAGAAATTACAGCTAAATTCATTTTTTATATATACAATTGAGACCCTTTTTCTGAAACAACAGAAGCGGGTACCCCAAGAACAACTTGATTTTTTAAAACATTATCTTTAACCAAAGAGTTAGCACCTAAAACTGCATTATCCTCAATTATGATTTTTCCTGCAACTGTAGTATTACAGGCTATATACACGTTATTGCCAATAACTGGTACGCCACGATTGTTACCCGTACCCGAAACGCCTATCGTAACCCCTTGTGAAATGTTACAATTATTGCCAATTATGGTTTTTGCATTTAGTATAATTCCACCAAAATGACCAATATAAAAGGAATGACCAATTGAAGCCGACGCAGGTATCGAAATCCCTGTTGTTATTTCAATAATTTTTTGCCATACTAACGTTAGAATTAGAAGTATTTGCCTTACAATAGGAATATTTACATTTCTATATATATAGTTAGCCAATCGGTATTGTATAAGCGCCCAAAAACCTTGAGTAAAAAAAACAATGGTGATAAAATTACCTCCGTATTTTTTGTATTTTTTAAAATCGCTTATTAACATATTTTGTTATAAAAGTTTATATTTTGTTGAGTAATATACTTTAAGTTAAAATTATTTAAAATGTAGGCTCTCGATTGCATTTGAACGGACAAATTATCTTCAAGTTCAAATGCTGTCATAATTTTTTCAGCAATATCTTCTGGACTATGCGGATTTGCAAGGAATCCTGTTACTCCATGCTGTATAATTTCTGGCCCAGGTCCTGTTGAACTTGCAACAAAAATTTTACCCATTGCTAAAACTTCCAACCATGCTATTGGCATAGCCTCCATATGACTTGGATAACAACAAATATGTGCATTATTTATTAAATCTGGAATTTTTGTATTGTTCACAAGCCCCAAGAATTCAATATTGTCTTTTATATCAGCAGTCACTTCTTTTTCGAGAATGGGTTGATAAGATGTACCTAAACCTGGTACTTTACCAAATTTACCCGCTACTTTCAGTTTAACGTCAGGAAATTTAATTTTAATAATCTTAATAGCTTGAATCAACTGTCTAATTCCTTTCTTTTCAACTAATGATCCTGCAAAAAAAATTGAATGTTTTTGGAAATTATTATTAGATACATAAAATTTATCTGTATCAATGGGATTATAAATAGTGGTAAATTTAAAATCTAAATTAGGGATTAATTGTTGAGTTTTATTACCAACATAGTTAGACAC
>CAVBJB010000354.1:0-2459 GCA_963595625.1 Lachnospiraceae bacterium
ATTGTACAACAGAACAAATGTCAGAGAACAGACGTTCAGAGTTTATTATCGTTAAGAAATAAACGGTAGTAAATACATATAAAAGACTCCCTCAAGGTGAAAACTTTGGGGGAGTTTTTGTTTTTAGTTGTAAGACGTAAGTTCTAAGATGTAAGGTTTGGTTTTGAGGTTTTTAAGTTATTATGTGTTTAAGTTTTTACGTGTTTAAGGTTTAAGGTTTAAAGTTGTGATGTTCGTACTTCGTATTTCGTACTTCGTAATTCGTAAATCGTATTTCGTAAATTGGTATTTAATCTTTTCTTTTGACTTTTTGCGTGAGGGATAGGAGCGGCATCTTTTTTATGCGTTTTAAGGGGTGTTTTTATTTGTGTGGGTATTTGTTTGTTTGATGTGATTTTGTTGGTTTAATGGAATTTTAAGCAAAAAAAAATACAGCGGATAGCCCGACCCGAGCTTATTTGGAATTTAAAATTTATTTTGGCTGGTACGCGAGGGGCACGCCCATATTACATCGATTTTTATTGTATCTATATCGATTTATCGTATTATTTTTTATTAAAACTAGGTTAATAAAATATACATTAAAATTTGATGATTTATGCGTATTTATTACTCTTTAATTTTTTTAATTAGTAGTCTTGGATTTAGCCAAGTGGGTATTGGAACTTCTGAACCTAAAGCTACTTTAGATATTGTAAGTACTATTACTAACGAAAGTAAGGATGGAGTACTATTTCCTAAACTAACAAAACAGCAATTACAAAACAAAGCTTTAGGTACCTATGGTAGTAATCAAAATGGTACTGTTGTTTACGTTACAGATGTTAATAGCAATACTACGGGGCCGAGTTTAAATCAAGTTGAAGCAGTAACATCAACAGGATATTATTACTATAATTCTACGACGAGTAAGTGGATGCCGTTAACATATTTTCAGGATTTAAGAATTGTTGGAACCAATAATCATATAACAAGCGACGGTGGATTTAATGCTGCTGGTACAAGTGCAGGGACAGGTTCAAACAATATTGGTATAGGAAATAGTTCATTAAAATCAATTGAATCTGGAACCAACTTAATTGCTATAGGAAATAACAGCTTAGCAGATAATATAAATTCATCAGGAGCCATTGGTATAGGGTATTATGCATTATCGAAATTTACAGGAAATGAAAGTAGTGTGGCTGTGGGGTATAATGCATTAGCAAATAACGTCACTGGTTTGTATAATACCGCTGTTGGTAATGCTGCTTTAAAAAATGTAACTTCCGCTAATAATACAGCTTTAGGCTATAATACACTTACTAATCTAAGTTCGGGTACACAAAATACAGCCGTTGGAACAGGATCATTTATAAGTTTAACTACCGGAACAGGAAATGTTGGCTTGGGATATAGAACAGGTTATAACGTTAAAACTGGAAGTCACAATACATTAATAGGAAATTTTACAGGGAGTTATGTAGGTGGAACAGTAGATAATGCAAATCAAATTTTTACAGGAAATACTTTAATAGGAGGTTCTATTATACATTCTAACAACAATACGGGATATCACCGTAATACTAATTATACAAACAACGTAGTACTAGGATACGCAAACTTAAGTTCTACACTACAAGAAACACTTAAAAATATATCTAATATAACTTTATTAGGACAAAACATAAATGTCGAGGAGAATTTACCAATTGCAGAGATCTCTTATGCTACAGCAATTGGATCTGGAGCAAGAATTTTCCAAAGTAATTCAATTGTATTAGGAAGACCTAATGATTTTGTAAGCATTGGACATAATAGACCTACCAATGGATTACATATAAAGAGTAGTGGTACTTCTCTTGATCCTGTAAGGATAGAAGGGATAAGAACAACTACAGCATCTTACGAATATGTAGTGATAGATAATGACGGAGTACTAAAAAAAGTACCAGGACCAGCTTCACGAACTAATGAAAATTTAAATTTGAAAACAAATAATACCGAAAAACAGATTTTTCAATTTAATTATGTAACAATTCCCGTAAACGTGAATTCTACGATGCAAAATTTTAATATCTATAA
Organism: Lachnospiraceae bacterium; assembly: GCA_963595625.1. GTDB lineage: Bacteria > Bacteroidota > Bacteroidia > Flavobacteriales > Flavobacteriaceae > Flavobacterium. Next base: position 2,065 of record CAVBJB010000354.1, read on the forward strand.
TATATATAGTGCAAAAATTGATAAATCAATTAGTAGTAGTGGTGCAAAAAAACTGGATAAAATCAATAAAACAAATTTAGAATATCATATAACGGATTACGATAACGAATTAATCACTGATTTATCAATAAATGATGAAGGGATATTAACTTATAGGCTTTTAAATTCAGGTGATAATAACATTAAAATCAATGTCTTAATAAGAGAAAAATAAATATTAGGGCGTAACCCTCGCCATAAAAAACGCATAAACATATAAAGCGGATAGCTCGGGTCGGGCTATCCGCTATATCTTTTATTTTGTTATTAATTACATCCTATACTTAAACTCAACTTAACCACTTAAAAACTTCAAAACCTATAAACTTAATAACTAAAAGAAACAAAATAAAAGG
>CAVBJB010000355.1:0-2434 GCA_963595625.1 Lachnospiraceae bacterium
GTATAAACTTGCGTAGAGGCTAAACTTGAATGCCCAAGTAACTCTTTTACCGAGTTTAGGTCTGCTCCATGGTTTAGTAGGTGTGTTGCAAAGCTGTGTCGCAATACGTGTGGGCTTTTTTTGACCTTCTCTGATACATTACTAAAATAGGAATTTATTAATCTATAAACAAATGATTCACTCAATTTGTTTAATGATTTCGATAAAATTAACATATCCGATTTTTCTACTGTTATAAGCGTTTTTTTCAATGTTTGATAGGTATTGATCCAGAATACGGTTGACTGCAAAAGCGGTAAAATTCTTTCTTTGTTTCTCTTCCCTATAACTTTAATAGTTTTATTTACGGAATCGTAATCTGAATTTTTAATATTGATTAATTCTGACCTACGCATACCGGTTGTATAAAATAACTCTATTATTAATCGATCACGTACTTCCTCAATATTTGTTTCGTCCACGGGTAATTCGTCTATTAAAGTTAATTCCTGTTCAGAAAATGGAATTTGTACTTTTTTTGGTGTTTTTAGCGAGGTATGATTTAAAAGTGGGGATTGGTCCACAGCATTAATTTTAACAGCAAATTTAAAATAAGCTTTTAGAGATGAAATTTTACGATTTACAGACTGATTTGTAATATTTTTATTTACCAAGTATACAATCCAAGAACGAATTAGAGGATACGACACTTGATGCAAATCCTCGAGTTGGTAATTGATAAATAAAAACTCTTGAAACTCTGCAATGTCTTTAGAATAGTTTAAAACTGTGAGTTTAGAGTAATTTCTCTCCGCTAAGAGATATGTTTTAAAAGGATCGATATCTGTTTTCATGCCATAAAAAAACCGTTAGATACAAAGTTATAAACTTGTACCTAACGGTAATATATTATATTCAAAAAATATTAAGCTTCTAAAGAATCTCTTAAACCTTGAATGTATTGAGCTTTTTGTTTTTGTGCTCTGTTAACAACTGACGGTTTCGTAAATTGTTGACGTGCTCTTAATTGACGAACAGTTCCAGTTTTGTCAAATTTACGTTTGTAACGTTTTAACGCTCTGTCGATGTTTTCACCGTCTTTAATAGGAATAATTAACATGTTTTCATACACCTCCTCTCATTTGGACTGCAAAGATAGGTTAATTATATTGAAAACAAAATTTTATTAGATAAATATATTTTAAATTAATCTTTTAAAATGTTACGAGAAATAACAAGCTTTTGAATTTCTGTAGTTCCTTCCCCTATTGTACAAAGTTTTGAATCTCTGTAAAACTTCTCAACCGGGAAATCTTTAGTATAACCATATCCTCCATGTATTTGAATGGCTTCAGTGGAAACTTTTACACAAACCTCAGACGCATACATTTTAGCCATCGCACCAATTTTAGTCACTGGTTTATGGTTGTTTTTTAAATATGCTGCTTTATGTAATAAAAGTTCCGAAGCTTCAATCTCTGTAGCCATATCAGCTAATTTAAAACCAATGGCTTGAAATTCTGAAATTGGTTTTCCAAATTGTACACGCTCTTTAGAATATTTTAAAGCTGCTTCATAAGCACCCTTAGCAATTCCTAGTGATAATGCACCAATAGAGATACGACCACCGTCTAGAATTTTCATAGCTTGAATAAACCCTTCACCTACTTCTCCTAAACGATTTGCGTCTGGAACTCTACAATTGTCAAAAATTAACTCTGCAGTTTCAGAAGCGCGCATTCCTAATTTATTTTCTTTTTTACCTGACGAAAACCCAGGAGTCCCTTTTTCTATAACAAAAGCTGTCATCCCACGAGAATCACCTTTTTCTCCCGTACGAACAATTACTACCGCAACATCACCAGAAATGGCATGAGTTATAAAATTTTTTGCACCATTAATTACCCAATAATCACCGTCTTTAACTGCTGTAGTAGCCATACCTCCAGCATCAGATCCTGTATTATGCTCCGTTAATCCCCAAGCTCCAATCCATTCAGCGGTAGCTAATTTTGGAATCCACTTCTTTTTTTGCTCTTCGTTACCAAATGTTAAAATATGGTTAGTACAAAGAGAATTGTGTGCTGCTACGGATAATCCGATTGAAGAATCAACTTTAGAAATTTCCTCCACAACTGTAATATACTCGTGATATCCTAATCCAGATCCACCTAACTCTTCAGGTACTAAAACACCCATGTATCCCATTTCCCCTAATTTTTTAAAAAGGTCCACTGGGAATATTTGAGCTTCGTCCCAAGTCATGATGTTTGGGCGAATTTCTTTTTCAGCAAATTCTCTGATTGATTGCGCAATCATTGCTTGTGTTTCGTTGTAGTCAAAATTCATTTTAAATGTGAGTTTGTTTGTTTATAATTTTAAAACTCAATATAGAGTTTTATAATATTGCTCTTTTCTTTTGGGAACATGTTTACCTTTTCTAAATCTTCTATAG
>CAVBJB010000356.1:0-2430 GCA_963595625.1 Lachnospiraceae bacterium
GTGCTAGAATATGTATCACTTGACAAAACTATTGGTTTATGGTTGATCTCAATTTTAAGAGAAAATAAGAATTTAACTTTAATGCAGCTTAAAAATGAATTCGAAAAACAAAATTTTACTGAAGAATTTGTAATGTTTTGGTTCTCTAAACCAATGAAAAAATTAAAGGAAACAGAATTACTTTTAGTTATATAATAAAAAGGAACTGCATTGCAGTTCCTTTTTTTATTTTCCTAACAAACCTTTGATCCAATCGTTGTACGACTTACCAGCAAGAACCTCATTTAAATGAGCCTCTGAAGCTTCAATTCCAGAGGAAGTTTCAATCTCTTTTAATTTTTTATATAAAGGCTCAATGGTATTTTTAATAACATCATCAGCAATTGCTCTTCTAATACCGCTAAAATGTGTAATATTTAAATCAGTATTTTTAACAAAATCAAAGTCTGTTACAACCCAGTAGTACTCACCTGTTTTAGACATGTTTTTTACTACTGCATTAATATTTTCGAATTTTTTTAAATGATCCCATAAAACTTTAAATACAACACTTGGCATGTCGGGATGACGAATTATACTGTGTGGTTTCCCAATTAATTCTTCTTCCTCATAGCCAGAAACTTTTATGAAATTTGCATTACAATACTCAATAGTTCCTGCTAAATTAGTTTTTGACATCAACATTTTTGACTTATCCCAATTTACTTCTTGGTCAATCGGTGTAGGTTTATTACTCATAATTTTTCTTTTTAAAATTGTATTTTATAGTTATTAATGAAATAATTAAGATTTGGTGGTAATTCCTTATTACAACACTTTTAAACGTGCCTGTAAAACAGTTTATTGTGTATTGTTAAAAAAAATAAAAAATATTACCAAATCGTATTAAAATATAATTTGTGAGTAATAAAAAAAGCAGCTCTAAAGCTGCTTATATTTATAGGGTTACAGGTTCTCCGTATAAGTCGAATTCTGTAGCGTCGTTAATTTTAATAGTTGCGAATTCACCTGTTTTTAGATAGTGTTTTGTTGCATCAATTAATACTTCGTTATCTACGTCTGGAGAGTCAAACTCCGTGCGACCTACAAAGTATTGACCTTCTTTTCTGTCAATAATACATTTAAATGTTTGCCCAATTTTTTCTTGGTTTAATTCCCATGAAATTTGTGCTTGGATATCCATAATTTCTGTAGCTCTTGCTTGTTTTACTTCTTCAGGTACATCATCCTCTAAAGTATAAGCATGTGTATTTTCCTCGTGAGAATATGCAAAACATCCTAAACGCTCAAAACGCATTTCTTGTACCCAGTTTTTAAGGATTTGATAATCTTCTTCAGTCTCACCTGGGTATCCAACAATTAATGTTGTACGTATAGCCATTCCAGGTACAGCAGCTCTAAAATCTTTTAATAATTGAGTAGTTTTTGCGTAAGTAGTACCTCTACGCATAGATTTTAAAACTGAATCAGAGATGTGTTGTAATGGGATATCGATATAGTTACAAATTTTTGGTTCTCTGTTCATTAACTCTAATACATCCATTGGGAATCCCGTAGGGAATGCATAGTGTAATCTTATCCATTCTATACCTTCAATTTTAACTAAGTTTTCTAATAACTCTGCTAAGTTTCTTTTTTTGTATAAATCTAAACCGTAATATGTTAAATCCTGAGCAATTAAAATAAGTTCTTTAACTCCATCTTTAGCTAAACCTTCAGCTTCTTTAACTAACTTTTCAATAGGTTGAGAAACGTGTTTACCACGCATAATTGGAATTGCACAGAAAGAGCATGGTCTATCACATCCTTCAGCAATTTTTAAATAAGCATAGTTTTTAGGTGTAGTAGTTAAACGTTCTCCTAATAACTCATGTTTATAATCTGCACCAAGAGCTTTTAATAATAAAGGTAAATCTGTAGTACCAAAATATTGATCCACATTAGGGATTTCAGCTTCTAAATCGGGTCTATATCTTTCAGATAAACACCCTGTTACAAAAACTTTGTCTACAATTCCTTGCTCTTTTTTATCAACATATTCTAAGATTGTATTTACAGATTCTTCTTTAGCGTTATTGATAAATCCACAAGTATTTATTACTACAATGTTTCCTTCTCGTTCTGCAGGAGCCTCATGTTCAACATCTTTTCCACTAGCTTTTAGTTGTCCCATTAAAACTTCACTATCGTAAACGTTTTTTGAACATCCTAAAGTAATTACATTTATTTTATTCTTTTTTAAAGACTTGGTTCTCATAGTTTATTATCTCTCTGATTATAAGAGCGTGCAAAATTACGGTTTTAAGGATTGTAGACCAAATGTTTGGCATTATTTTAAACAAAAAAAGCTTACCTATTTGGTAAGCTTTTAATTTAATATTTAAAAATTAACGGTGTATGTTAAAGTAACTGCGTTGTTTTTATTTTTAA
>CAVBJB010000357.1:0-2429 GCA_963595625.1 Lachnospiraceae bacterium
GTCGTGCAAACGGTTCGCTCTACCTTGCCAAAACTCCACACTAACGGGTCTTACCAAATAACCTCCCCAATAATCCGGTTTAGGAACCTCCTTACCTTCAAACTCTTTTTCCAAAGCAGCCAAACGCTCTTCCAAATACGCTCTATTAGGTATAACCTCACTCTGATGGGAAACTACAGCCCCAACCTGACTACCAAAAGGTCTCGAATGAAAATAATTTTCAGACTCAATTTGCGTGGTTTTCTCTGCCACACCTTTCACAATTACCTGTCGCTCAATACTAGGCCAAAAAAAAGACAAACATACGTTAGGATTTTCAGCCAAAGCCTTTCCCTTCTCAGACGCATAATTGGTGTAAAACACAAAACCGTCTTCGTTGTATTTTTTTAGTAAAACCACTCTATTTTTAGGAAAACCATCCAAACCAATAGTCGAAACAGTCATGGCATTTACCTCCTCTACCCCACCAAATTCCTCAGTTTCCTTAAACCATTTATGAAACAAGTTTATAGGATCATCCGGTAAATGCTCTTCAAGTAAACTACTTTTTTCGTAGGATTTTCTATAGTCTGATAAATCACTCATACCTTAAAATTTAAAACCTAAAGGTACTACAAATTCTCAAGATAAGAAACAACAGGAACATCAGCCGCGGCCCAATCTAACGTTTTTAATTCACGTAAAGGCAACCAAACCGCTCTAACATGCTCTTTTAAAGTTAAATCAACAGTTGTGCAAGAACATAAAAAAGCAGTCATTTTTAAGCGAAAGTCTGGATAATCATGCTCAACAGTAAGCAAGGAATCTAAAACATCAATTTTTAAATCTAACTCCTCGTAAATTTCTCGAACCAAAGCCTCTTGCGCCGTTTCACCAACCTCAATTTTACCACCCGGAAATTCAAATTTATAAGACATATAATCCTTTTTATGATGCCCTTTTTGCACACATAAATACAAATCCTCATGTTTTATAACCGCAGCTACAACTTCTATCATTTAAACTATTTTATGGGGCGTTACCCATTTGTTTCCATTACATTACAACAAATGCGTCGGGCTATCCGGCCTCGCTCTTTTAAACAAAGTTTAAAAGGAGCTCAAACAAGCCTCCTATCCCTAACGCAATTGCACCCTACAAAAATTTAAGGTCACCCAAATAATTGATTCTATTAAATACCCAAGGAAAAATTTAGTTAATCCTCTATAATTCAGTCACAGCGTCTATTTTAAAGGTATTCGCTGTTTTTTTAGCTTCTATTTTATAGCTATAACTTTTGTTATTTTCCTTACATTTTAAAGTTACCCTAAAATCCTTTCTATCGGCATCCCCCCTTTCTAAAGGTTTAACTTCAAAATCTAACCCATTACAATCAGAATCGGGAATTAAAAAGTATGCAGGATAACCCGTTTGCGATACGTTATACGCATCGTTAAATTTTTTTGTAAATTCTAATTCAGCATGAGTCTCCGGATTTGCACTTAAAGCAACAGATTCAGATATAAAATCAAAGTAAAAAGGAGTTGTAATTTCTTTTAAATGCACAGTTTTGTTTATAAAATAATCCTCTAAAATCCTTTGTAAAATACCAGATTCATTGCTTTCAGCAACTTTTAAATCCGCGGTTTCCACAACCTTCGCTGGATCCATAACTTCACTTTTTTTAGAATCAGAACAAGAAACAAGTAATACAGTAAAAGTTAAAACAACATAAATAATAGCTTTCATAGGTTTAAAAAGTAGGTTAACGTTATAAATATACAGTTTAAATCGGTAAATTAGAGTACCTTTGCAGCTTAATTTACAAGAATATTTAATGAAATCATTTCAAGAGTTAGGTTTGTCAGCAAACTTAGTTACCAATTTAAACGCTTTGGGTTTAACTACACCTTTTCCCATTCAAGAACAAGCCATTCCAGAAATACTATCAGGTAAAGATGTTATGGGAATTGCTAGAACAGGATCAGGAAAAACAGCTTCTTTTGCCTTACCCATACTCGAAAAATTTCAGAAATCAGCAAACGAAAGAAACCGTAATGTTAATGCCTTATTTTTAGTTCCAACCCGCGAATTAGCCATTCAGATCCAAGGTGTTTTTGCTGATTTTAATAAAAATTTAGATCGTAAAATTAAAACCATGGCCGTTTATGGTGGAATCTCGATTAATCCACAAATGAAGGATATGTTGGGTGTTGAAGTTTTAATTGCAACTCCTGGGCGTCTGTTAGATTTATTGGATCATAAAGCTTTAACCTTAAATGAGGTATCGATTTTTGGTGTAGACGAGGCCGATAAAATGTTCCAAATGGGCTTTGAGGAGGAAATGAATAAAATTATTGATTTATTACCAGCCAAGCGTCAGAATTTACTTTTTAGTGCCACTTTAAACGACAAAGTTGCTGACATGAAGCAACGTTTAGCCATAGAAC
>CAVBJB010000358.1:0-2419 GCA_963595625.1 Lachnospiraceae bacterium
ACTCTACTGCAGTCTTTTATGATTGCTACTTTGTTTGGGGTAGTAGCTTGTACTACGGATGATGGTTTAAAAACTCAGGAGGCTCCTGTGGTAACCAATTTTGAAAAAGACACCTTAACTCATGATCAAATTAAAAGTGCTATTGATGCGGTTAACCGTGTGGGTGGTGAGTTTGGATGGAGTAAAGGTACTAACCAATTGTTATGGAGTGCTATTGTTAGCGGTAACAATTTAGTAAGCATTGGTTTTGGAGACCATAAAGATGATTTTGAGAAACAATCCAACGGAAAAGCAGACAAATATCGTTCAGAAATTATTCAGTTAATTCAACAACACGAAGGGAAAAGTATTGACGAATTACTTTTGTATGAGTCTGAATTTTTAAATCTTATGGATGTTAAGATTGAGAAAAGAGAGACGTTTATTGCTTTATTAAACCAAAAAGGAATTCGCTACATAGAGCCAGCAGATTTTAGCTATTTTAAAGGCGGAATTACAGTGAACAGCTCAGGTGGTGGATCTGGATGTGGATACAGCCAAACAACAATAGCTACAGCAGATTATACAACGGTAACACCTAACGCACGTGTGCCTTGGAATTTTTACAAACACAACATCCCTTCAGCTTGGAATTATTCTACAGGAGCTGGAGTAACTATTGGAGTTGTAGATACAGGATTATCGAACGTTCAAACCTTAATGAACGGAAGTTTTAATTCTGGTTTATCGTCAGGAAGAACAAGATATTCGTATGGAGTATATGTGGATTCTGCTTGGCCATGGGTAACGTCACCTTACGATGGTGCTAATGATTTATGTGGGCACGGAACAAGTATGGCTTCTGTAGCTACAGCACCAAGAAACAATGCAGGACAACCTGTAGGGGTGGCATATAATTCTAACTTAATTGTATATAGAGCGGCTAAAAATGTGGTGTTAGATGACTACCATGAGCAATTAGGAGTTGAAACCGCTTTTACACGTTTAGCTAATAATACAAGTGTAAAAATTATATCAATGTCTATGGGTCATATATTATCTGTAGGACGTATTGAGGATGCAGTTAAATATGCTTACAATAAAGGTAAATTTATTGTTACAGCAGGTGGTACATCTACATCATTTACAAATTTTGTTGGAGTAATTTTCCCAGCGTGGATGCCAGAGGTTGTAGCGGTTACTGGTATTAAAGATAGTGGATATACTGAGTGTGATGTATGTCATAAAGGAAGTAAGATTGATTTTGCTGTAGTTATGGAAAAAGCAGCTACAGGAAAAACGGTACCTGTATTATCTTACTATAACGGCGGAGCTGATTACGTAGGAGGATCGTCTGTAGCAACAGCATCTACTGCTGGTATGGCAGCATTAATTTGGGCTAAGTATCCTAGTTATACAAGAGCACAGGTTTTAGCTAAGATGAAAGCAGCTTCTGCGTTCCCAACCACTAGAAATGCAAACTTTGGACACGGAACGGTTAACGTTTTAAAAGCGGTTCAATAATATAATTAAAAGGCTGACATTTGTCAGCTTTTTTTTTTACAGGGACTCTATCTTTGCACCTGTATGATTTACTCATTATATAGTTCCCCAAAAATTTTCTATATATAATTGTAATTTAAAATATTCTTAATTTTTGGAATTTTAGCTGAGCTAAAATTCTGTTACATACTATTTTAGATGTGTAAATTTTAAGATTGGTTTTTTGGTTTCTTAAAAGTCTGCTAAAAAGCAGACTTTTTTTTTCTGATTCGTAATTTCATATTATTTTTTTCGTTACATTAGAAATACCTATTAATAAACCATTGACCCTATGATTGATGAATTCCAATTGATAAGCAAAGAGGCTGTAGCTTCTTTACTTTTCCCTAAAGAGGAGGTTCTAACTGACAAAGACGAAATTAAACAACGCCAAGCCGATTTAGAACGTGCCTTAACTTTAGGAAATGTTGAACACGGAAAAATTAAAATTTATTTTGCTGATGATAAAACCAGCTATGTAGTAGATACTACTATATGGGGGATTACCGATCAAAGAATTATTTTAAAACAAGGTGTAGTGATACCTATTCACAGAATTTTGAAGGTATACTAACATATAAAAAGGAACCCGTTTAGAGTTCCTTTTTTTTATTTTGATAGATTGTAAAGTCTTTTTAATAATTCGGGATCTTTAGTAGTATCCGTTAATTTATTTGCTTCTTTTTTTAATAAAGCGTTTGCAGGATGCTTTTTTAAGCCGTCTTTAATTTGTTCCAGAATGTAGATTTTGTCTTCTATAGAATATTTAGTATTTTCCATAACATATTCTAGATAAGATGTAAGCTTTGTTTGATTGTTTTTAACATCTAATAGCGGAAGTCTTTTTTCTATTAATAAAATTTCTGGTTTTAAACTGTAATTTGTAGCAACCATATAC
>CAVBJB010000359.1:0-2417 GCA_963595625.1 Lachnospiraceae bacterium
GGAATTAGCGTAATCAATTCTGTAACTAACCTTATCATTATCCGCAATATTTTGGAGTTTATCAACTAAACTTTTAAACGATATTAAAAGTTGAAAAGGAGTTTTTTTAGATTGATTCATTATTACAATTTAAACATTTATAAGATAACGCAAAGATACATTCATATTTTTAAAAAATTAAAATTAAAAAATAACTCAATTATATTCTATCTATGATCAAACACATTCTGTTTTTAGCTTTGATTGGTTTAGCATCTTGCAACAAACCTATGCAGAGTCAAAATAACAAGGAAACAAAAAGCCCAGAAAAATACGCCTCAAGCATCACTCCTGAAACTTTAAAAAAACATTTATATATTGTAGCTTCAGCGGAGATGCAAGGGAGAGACACTGGGTCAGAGGGACAAAAAAAAGCTGGAAAATATTTATTAGAACAACACAAAAATAACGGGTTAACGTATCCTCCAGGTGCGGAAAATTTTTATCAAAAAGTTCCTTCCGAATACATGAAAAGACCCTTTAGTCCTAAGTTACCCGATTCTGAGAACATTTGGACTTTTATTGAAGGTAAATCTAAAAAGAATGAGATTGTAGTAATATCCGCTCACTACGATCACGTAGGGATAAAAGGTTCCGATATTTATTATGGTGCTGACGATGATGGTTCTGGTACAGTTGCATTGTTAGAAATTGCAAAAGCATTTAAATTAGCTAAAGATAATGGAGACGGGCCTGAAAGATCTATATTAATACTCCACGTAACAGGAGAAGAATATGGCTTACATGGTTCTAGATTTTACTCAGACAACCCTTTATTTCCATTAAAAAATACGGTTGCTGATATAAATATTGATATGATTGGTAGACGTGATTATACTTACCAAAACTCTAATGAAGATTATATTTATGTGGTAGGATCTAATATGTTAAGTAGTGATTTGCATAATATAAATGAAGAAATGAACAAAAAGTATGTAAATCTTAAATTAGATTATACGTATAACGCAGTTGATCATCCTGAACAAATTTATTACCGATCGGATCATTACAACTTTGCAAAGCATGGCATTCCAAGTATTTTTTATTATAACGGAATGCATGACGACTACCATAAACCAACAGATACACCGGATAAAATAGACTACAAATTATTATCTAAAAGAGCAAAATTAGCTTTTGTAACTGCTTGGGAAATTGCAAATAGAGAGGCTCGATTGGTAGTTGATAAAAAATAAGGTTTAGTTTTACTAAACCTTTTTTTTGTGGGTATTTATTCAGAAATTTGCAAGTACCTTTTTTTTATAAAATATGTTTAAGCAACTTAAAAACACTTTAAATATTATAGCTTTAAAAGTCTTTAATTTATTAGAATTAGGATTATTAGTTGCGCAAAATAAATTAAGCAACAGACAATTTGTATACGTATCTAGTGTACTTGTTGCTATATCTTCAGCTTTAGCTGTTATTGTACTAAAAACTTTTGCACATAATGTTTTTAAAATTGCAAATTATGTAGATTCAATATACAACCTTCCTTACTCCAATAGTATTTTACCTGTGATAGGAATAGTTCTTACCGTTTGGGTAATAAATAAATTTTTGGACGGAAGCATACAAAAGGGTACAGCTCAAATCATGATTGCTGTTGCTAATAAATCAGGTATAATGCCTAAAAAGCAAATGTATGCTCAAATCATTACGAGTTCCTTAACCGTTGGTATGGGAGGATCTGCGGGTTTAGAGTCTCCCATTACAATTACAGGTGCAGCCTTTGGTTCTAACTATGCTACACACTATAAATTTTCTTACAAAGATAGAGCTTTACTCTTAGCTTGCGGAGTAGCCTCTGGTATAGCTGCTGCATTTAACGCGCCTATTGCTGGTGTATTATTTGCTATAGAAGTGGTTTTGGCAGATATGAGCATTAGTGCTTTTATACCTTTGATGATTGCATCAGCCACTGGGGCATTAACTTCTAATATAATTTTAAAAGAGGATATACTGTTACATTTTACTGATAAACTATCCTTTTCTTATACAAACATTCCATACTATATTATCATAGGGATTATTGCTGGTTTTGTATCTGTTTATCATGCTCGAATGTTCAGAAATATCGAGCATTTTTGTTCTAAATACAATTATTCTCCTTATAAAAAAGCCCTAATTGGTGCATCGTTATTAGCAGTTTTAATATTCTTTTTTCCATCATTATTTGGAGAAGGGTACGAAAGTATAAAAATTCTATCCTCTGCTGATCCTCAAAAAATATTGGATAATACTTTATTAAGTGAATATAAGTCAAAGGGTTGGATTTTACTTTTATTTGTAAGTGCAACGTTACTTATAAAATCTATAGCTACAGGATTAACTTTAGGCAGTGGAGGTAATGGAGGTAATTTTGCTCCCTCCCTATT
>CAVBJB010000360.1:0-1546 GCA_963595625.1 Lachnospiraceae bacterium
CAGACGGTCAACCCGATATGTACTTATTTACATTACACAATCCAAGTGTAATTCCGTTTTTACAATACGCTGACAACAGAGAAACTCGCGAAAAAATTTGGAACGCTTACCAAAACAAAGCAAACAATAACAACGAGTTTGACAACAAAAAAATCGCTATAGAAATTGCTAATTTAAGATTAGAAAAAGCAAAACTTTTAGGATTTGACACTCATGCCGATTACGCCCTAGAAAATACTATGGCTAAAACGCCAGAAAACGTAAACAATTTATTAAACAAACTTTGGGAACCAGCTAAAAACAAAGCAAACCAAGAGTTAAATGACATTAAAGAGTTTGCTAAACAAGACGGTATTACAACGGTAGAGCCTTGGGATTGGAGATATTACACAGAAAAAATTCGTTTAAAAAAATACAATCTATCTGAAGATGAACTAAAACCTTACTTTAGTTTAGAAAATGTTACAAACGGTGTATTTACTGTAACAAAAAATCTTTACGGTTTAACGTATAAAGAAAATAAAGATATACCAGTATACCACCCTGAGGTTAAGGCGTATGAAGTATTGGATAAAGACGGATCATTATTAGGTATTTTATACATGGACTTTTTCCCTAGAGAATCTAAACGTAGTGGCGCTTGGATGACTTCTTACAGAACGCAATACATAGATAACGATAAACGTGTTATTCCAGTTGTTTCAATTGTTTGTAATTTCTCTAAACCTACAAGCAGTGCACCAGCGTTATTTACTACTGATGAAGTTTTAACTTATTTCCATGAGTTTGGTCACGCATTACACGGTTTATTCTCTAATGTACAATTCCAAAGTATTGCTGGAACAAGTGTATCTAGAGACTTTGTGGAGTTACCATCTCAAGTAATGGAAAACTGGGCTTTAGAACCAGAAGTTTTAAAAACATACGCTAAACACGTACAAACAGGAGAAATTATTCCAGATGCTCTAATTAACAAAATACAAGAAACAGGTACTTTTGATCAAGGATTCCAAACCGTTGAGTATTTAGCTGCATCTTTTTTAGATATGGATTACCATACAATTAAAGAACCAATAACTGTAGATGCTTTAACATTTGAAGCTAATGCTGCAAAAAAAATGAAGTTACCTAAAGAAATTATACCTAGATACCGATCTACGTATTTTAGCCATATTTTCTCTGGAGGTTACTCAGCCGGTTACTACAGCTACATATGGTCTGGAGTATTAGATACAGATGCTTTTGAAGCGTTTAAAGAAACTGGAGATTTGTTTAACCAAGAAAAAGCAAAACTATTCCGTGAAAACATTTTAGAAAAAGGAGGAAGTGAAGACTCAATGGAACTTTACAAAAAATTCCGTGGTTTTGAACCTAAACCAGACGCTTTAATTAAAAAACGTGGACTATAATATTTACAAAAGGATTTCATTAATTATGAAATCCTTTTTTTATTTTAGAGCCAAATAATTAACATTCATGGAAAATCTAGAAACTAAAACTCAAAGCATTGAATTTTTAAATCAATTTAATCTACTAGCTAATCAAG
>CAVBJB010000360.1:1556-2417 GCA_963595625.1 Lachnospiraceae bacterium
TACTCGCAAATCAAGTGGTCGAAGGTTTTATATCTGGAATCCATAAAAGTCCATTTCATGGTTTTTCCTCAGAATTTGCAGAACATAAAATATATAATTCCGGAGAAAACACTAAAAATATAGACTGGAAAATTTATGCAAAAACAGATAAATTATATATAAAAAAATACGACGACGAAACAAATATGCGCTGTCACGTAATCATTGACAACTCATCGTCCATGCATTACCCTGAAAAAAAAGCAGACTCAATATTTCCATACAATAAAATACAATACGCCGCTTTATTTACAGCCGCTATATTTAAACTAATAAAAAAGCAACGGGATGCTGCAGGGTTAACTGTATTTTCCAATCAAATAGATTATACGTCTAAGGAACTTGGGAGCGAAAAACACCATCGTACATTAATACAAATTTTAAACGAAACTATTTTTAATACTCCAAAACTAAAACAAACATCTATAGTTGATACCTTACATCAAATAGCAGAAAAAATACATAAAAGGAGTATGATCATACTTTTTTCGGATCTATTTGATCATTACAATAAAACGGAGGAATTATTTAATGCATTACAACACCTAAAACACAACAAACATAAAGTAATAATTTTCCAGATTTTAGATAAAAAAACAGAAATAGATTTTGATTTTAACGAGTCTGCAAAAAAATTTATTGACTTAGAGACAGGTGATTTTATCAATTTACATACCCAACAAGCACAAGAAAGTTACTCTCATAAAGCAAATTCTTTTTGTAAAGAGATAGAAAATATGTGTACTCAATATAAATTAGAATATTACCTGATAGATATATCTGAAAAAATTGAAAAAAATTTACTTGTATATCTTACTGAAA
>CAVBJB010000361.1:0-2406 GCA_963595625.1 Lachnospiraceae bacterium
CGTTTATATTAACTAAAGATTTCTCAAGTTTTATAGGTCCTCTTATAGTCATTGTCATACATTCTTCAGCATAAAATTGATCGCAGGTAATTGTTGTTTTACTGAAAGGATCATCAGGATCTTGCATAGTCATCGTAAACCTACCTTTAACTTTAATTTCAGTAACTTGTGCAAATGATGCAAAACTAGAGCAGATCGCACATAGTGTTAAAATTTGTTTTTTCATTTTAAATATTTCTAATTGATTAATATTAACAATATTAACAATATTAACAATATTAACAATATTAACAAAATAAAGTTAATATACAATTTTAAAATTATGAATAAATCAACAAATAATGTTATTTAACATTAAAACTTATGAATTAAAAAATAATTTTCTTAAAATCTAATCTTTATCTAATAAATCGGGTCTACGGTTTTTGGTATGTTCGTACGCTTTTTGCTCGCGCCATTTGTCTATTTCACCAAAGTTACCACTTAACAAAATGTCTGGCACTTTCCAACCTTTATATTCCGCTGGGCGCGTGTAAATTGGTGGTGCTAGTAAATTATCTTGAAAGGAATCAGTAAGTGCAGACGTTTCGTTACTTAAAACCCCTGGAATTAATCGGATAATCGAATCACAAAGTACTGCAGCTCCAAGTTCTCCTCCTGAAAGTACATAATCGCCAATTGATATTTCGCGAGTAATAAAGTTATCTCTTACACGTTGGTCAACACCTTTATAATGCCCACATAAAATGATAATGTTTTTAAGCATCGACATTCCATTGGCTATTTGTTGATTTAATGTTTCTCCGTCTGGAGTCATGTAAATAACCTCGTCGTAGTCGCGTTCCGACTTTAATTTTGTAATACAAGCATCAATAGGTTCAATACTCATTACCATACCTGCTCCCCCACCAAATTGGTAGTCGTCTACGTTTTTGTGTTTGTTTGTACTGTAATCACGAAGGTTATGAAAATGAACTTCTACTAACCCTTTTGCAATGGCACGTTTTAAAATAGAAGCTTCGAACGGACTTTTTATAAGTTCTGGTAATACCGTAATGATATCAATGCGCATAATTAATATTTTTTGCAAAAGTAAGGTAAATATAAATGCGAGGCAAAGTTCTTAGATATTAGCGTATAGATTTAAGATTTTAAATGGAAGTCTTAAGGTGTAAGTTCTAAGGTTTAGTGTTAAAGTTTTTATGTGTTTAGGTTTTGAAGTGTTTAAGTTCTTAAGATGGAAGTTTAAAGTTTAAGGTTTATAGTTTGAGGTTTAAGGTTTAGTGATAAAGTTTGTAAGTGATAAAGTTTGTAAGTGTTTAAGTTTTTTGATGAAAGTTTAAAGTTAAATGTTTATAGTTTGAGGTTTAAGGTTTAGTGATTAAGTTTTTAAGTGATAAAGTTTGTAAGTGTTTAAGTTTTTTGATGAAAGTTTAAAGTTAAAGGTTTATAGTTGGAGGTTTAAGGTTTAGTGATAAAGTTTTTATGTATTTAGGTATATAGTTGTGAGATTCGTAATTCGTATTTCGTAAATCGTAAATCGTAAATCGTAATTCGTAATTCGTAATTCTTAATTCGTAATTCTTAATTCCTAATTCGTAATTCACAATTCGTAATTCGTAATTCGTAAATCGTAATTGTTTGGGCACTAGATATATTTTTTCGTACCTCAAAAAACATTCGAGCTGACGTGGAGATTTACGACTTTCGACTTTATGACTTTTGACTTTTGACTTTTGACTTTATGACTTTTGACTTTATGACTTCTTTGCGTTAGGGGTAGCAGCGGCATCCTTTTTTGAAGGGGGAAATTTTAGTAATTTATTACACTTGACTGATACCCTAAAAAAAAGATAGAGCGGATGACCCGACCCGTGTTTGTAGCTGCGCCCTTAAGGCAGCTGCAAACACGGGGAACGCCCAAAAAATTAAAATGAGATTAGATTGTTGTTTATGTTAGTTGATACGGATTGTGTTTGCTATTTTTGTTGATATGAAGAAGATTGAAATTGCGTCTGTAGCGCTTATTGATTTGCACGGACGGCTGTTATTGGTTCGTAAAAAAGGTTCGGAGTTTTTTCAGCTTGTGGGTGGTAAAATTGGCCCTGACGAGAGGCTTTTAGACACGGTTATTAGGGAAGCTAAAGAGGAGATTGGTCTGGATTTAGTGCCCGATGCTTTAACTTTTTTAGGACAACATACTACAGCGGCTGTAAATGAACAAAATACGTTGGTTTGTGGCAATGTGTATACAAGTTTTCTTACTTTTGACTTTACTCCTACAGTGGCAAATGAGATTGAAGCGTTTGCTTGGTTGGACTATGATTCTTACAAAAATTATTTGTGGGCCCATTTAGCTGAGGAATTGGTATTACCTTGGTGGCTTGCTTTAAAATAACCTACTAC
>CAVBJB010000362.1:0-2392 GCA_963595625.1 Lachnospiraceae bacterium
GTATAAGGGTTTGTGATTATTTTGAAAGTGTTTGTGCTACTTCTTTAATTGCTTGAATGGTTTCATCCAAGTCTTGCTGTGAAAGGGCGTCTGTTATAAACCATGTTTCGTAAGAGGATGGCGCAATATAGATTCCTCGTTCTAATAATCCGTGGAAGAATTTTTTGAAGTTATCATTGTTACCGTATCCTGCAGAAATGAAGTCTA
Source organism: Lachnospiraceae bacterium (assembly GCA_963595625.1). Lineage (GTDB taxonomy): Bacteria > Bacteroidota > Bacteroidia > Flavobacteriales > Flavobacteriaceae > Flavobacterium. The sequence goes on from CAVBJB010000362.1 coordinate 208, forward strand.
CAACTGGTCTTTCGTCAAAGAAAACAGAAATCATTGATCCTACACGATTAATTGTAAATTTGATTCCGGCTTCTGTTAAAACTGTACGCATTCCCTGCTCTAAATAAGCTGTTTTTTGTTCTAAACGATTAAATAATTCAGTATCGTTATTTATAGCTTGTAACATTGCGTATCCAGCCGCCATTGCTAATGGATTACCCGATAAGGTTCCGGCTTGATATACAGGTCCAACTGGAGCTAAATAATTCATGATCTCGTTACGCGCAGCAAAAGCACCTACTGGTAAACCACCACCTATTACTTTACCAAAGGTTACGATGTCTGCTTGGATGTTGAATAGTTCCTGAGCACCACCTTTAGCCAAACGGAATCCTGTCATTACTTCGTCGAAAATTAATAAGGCTCCATTTTGCGTACATAAATCACGTAATCCTTGTAAAAAACCTGGTTGAGGAGGTACACATCCCATATTCCCGGCTACTGGTTCAATAATAATAGCTGCAATTTCGTTTTTGTTATTTTCAAAGATTTCTGCAACATTGTTAATATCATTGTAAACGGCTAAAATTGTGTCTTTAGCAGTACCTTGAGTTACTCCAGGTGAATTTGGTGTCCCAAAGGTACTTAAACCAGAACCTGCTTGAATTAAAAAAGCGTCTGAGTGCCCGTGATAACATCCTGAAAATTTAATTATTTTATCGCGATTTGTATACCCACGTGCTAAACGGATTGCAGACATACATGCCTCTGTTCCTGAATTTACAAATCTGATTTTGTCGATATTTGGAACCATTGAAACAGCGAGTTCAGCAATTTGAGTTTCTAACTCTGTAGGCATCCCGAAAGAGGTACCTAATTTAGCTTTTTCGATAACTGCATTTACTACTGGCTCATATGCGTGACCTAACAACATTGGTCCCCATGAATTGATGTAATCAATAAAACGAGTTCCGTCCTCATCATATACATATGCACCTTTTGCAGATTTAGCAAAAATAGGGGTTCCTCCTACTCCTTTAAAAGCTCTAACCGGTGAATTTACACCTCCAGGAATTACTTTTTCTGCTTCTGCAAAAAGTTGGCTACTTCTTTGATATAACATAGTATTAAATTTTTAGTATTTGACCTACACTGATAGCGTCTGTCGTTAAATTATTTAATGTACGAATGTCTTGTACACTGATGTTGAATTTTCTTGAAATGGAATATAAGGTATCACCCGCAATTACTTGATAAGTACCAGAACTTTTAATTGAACTTGAGTTTGATACTGTAGTCGTATTTGGGTTGTTTTGTGTTGTACTAGAGCTAGAAACTGAAGATGAAACAGGAGTCGAACTTCCGTCTAACTCGTACAATTTATAACGCTCAATTAAACTTATTAGTTTGTCTGGATATTTAGGATCTGTAGCATAACCAGCATCTTTTAATCCTTGTGCCCAAGCTTTATAATCTTTAATATCTAATTTAAACAAATTATTATATCTAGATCTAGAGGTTAAAAACAACGAATGATCTTTATAAGATTCTGCAGGATCCGTATACTTTCTAAAACATTCTTGCGGGGCATCGTCATCATGACGCACACTCTCGCCTGTCCAGCCTGTATGGCATTTAATTCCGAAATGGTTGTTTGCTTTTACAGCTAAAGTTCCAGTACCTGAACCCGACTCTAAAATACCTTGAGCCATGGTAATACTTGCAGGTACTTTATGTGATTTCATGTTGTCTTGAGCAATTTTTTTAAATTTAGAAATGTATTCTAAAATTAATTCATTAGTAACTGTAATTTTAGAAGTTGCCTCTAAAACTTCAGTTGACCCCGTAGACGAGTTAGTACTATTTGTAGAAGAAGAATTATCGGTTGAAGTAATTTTCTTAATAGTTTTATCAACTTTTGTAGCTACTTTGTTTGCCGTCTTTTTAACTCTTACTTTAGTGGATGATGAACATCCTACAGCAAATAAGGTTAATAAAGACAATAAAACCACATATAATTTTCTCATTAAAAATTTATTTTTATTGTTTCTTTATTTTTCTTCTTTAATAACTGATTCATTCCATGAATACCTTGTAATCCTCCAGTATGAATGGCTAAAATTTTATCGTTTGGATTAAAAATTTTATGGTCAATCATATCAAATATTCCGTAAAATAATTTTCCTGTATATACAGGATCTAAAGG
>CAVBJB010000363.1:0-2376 GCA_963595625.1 Lachnospiraceae bacterium
CTATTTGTGTTGATAACAACCTACCTTCTTTATAAGCCGCAATTTTAGCGTAGTTTTTATTGTTTTTGTCTAATATGCTTTCAAATTTATTTAGTTCCTCTGATGTAATTCCGTTTCTAAAGTATAAATCTTCTATTATTAAACTAGATAGATCTTTGTTTGGATTTTCTATAGCATAATTAATAAAAGTTTTATTGATTGTAGTTTGGATTTCTAGAGCTTGATTGTATAATTCATTTATATTTTCAGTAGTTGTAGCTGTTGCTATTTCTTTAGAAATTGCTATACTTTTAATATTGTAGTCTTTATTAATATTGTACAATTTAGAGTATTCTTCATTATTATGTGTACCTTTTAAAGTATAATCGTGAGTGTCAAAATCTTTGATTTCAATGTCAATTGATCCTTTCTCTAAAATCAATTTAGGATTAAAACTATACGATTTAAAAGCAAGTTGAGCATTTAAAGCACCCTCAGTCCATGGTCCTTTAAAATTAAAAGAATTGTTTACTACATAAGCCGTATCTATCGTTTCTATAGATTTATCCGACTTATAAACCTGTAAGAATACAATTGAGCTGTCTGCCACATTTTGTGTGGAACCAGATATTTTATAAGATGTATTTGTACATGCTACAATAGGTAATGCAGCAATTAAATATAAAAGTTTTTTCATTTTAGGTAGGTTAATTATTTTGCTAATATAATAAGCTTAAATGAAAAAAGTCGAGTAAAACACTCGACTTTTTCATTTTTTATATAAAATATTATTTAGATGCTGAACATGCATTTTCTACTAAAGGTAAATCGGTTAGTTTTATACCTCCCATACCTTTTTCTACATTAATCATATTATGGTATCCTCTAGCTTTTAAAATAGAAGACATAATTACAGAGCGGTAACCTCCGGCACAATGTAAGTAATAATCTTGTTCTGGTAACTCTGTATACTGTTCATTAACAAAATCTAGCGGAATGTTTTTTGCATCTGCTAAACGTATACTTGTATATTCTCCTGGTTTACGAGCATCAATAACTGGTAAATTATTCTCTTTTACTTCCTGAGCAAATTGTTCTGGGGAAATAGATCTAATACTATCTGTATCTTTACCAGCCTCGACCCAAGCTTCAATACCACCTTTTAAATATCCAAAGTTATTATCAAAACCTACTCTCGATAAACGTGTTATAGCTTCTTGCTCTTTACCTTCTGGAACTACTAATACTAATGGTTGTTTTACATCTCTAATTAAAGCACCTACCCATGGAGCAAACTGTCCGTGTAATCCAATAAAAATAGAACCTGGGATATGAGCTTTAACAAAATCGTTTTCATGACGCACATCTAATACTAAGGCTTCTTGAGTCTCTACAACTTGTATAAATTCATCAACACTTAAAGGTGTTGTAGCTTTAGCCATTACTGTATCTAAACTTTCGTATCCATTAATGTTCATTAAAACATTCTGTGGGAAATAAGCCGGTGGAGCAGATAAACCGTTTAGTAATTCAGTTATAAACTCTTCTTTAGTCATATCTGCACGTAGTGCATAATTAACCTTTTTTTGATTTCCTAAGGTATCTGTTGTTTCTTTACTCATGTTTTTACCACAAGCCGAACCAGCACCGTGGTTTGGATAAACAATTAAATCGTCACCTAAAGGCATTATTTTATTGCGTAAAGAATCAAAAAGCATTCCTGCTAATTTTTCTTGAGTTAAATCAGATGCAATTTTTTGAGCTAAATCAGGTCTACCAACATCTCCAATAAATAAAGTATCTCCGGTAATAATTCCGTGTGGTGCTCCATTTTCATCAATTAATAAATAGGTAGTACTTTCTAAAGTATGTCCAGGAGTGTGTAGTGCTTTTATGGTGTAAGCTCCAACTTTAAACTCTTGGTTGTCATTAGCTATTATGGCTTCGAAATTAGGATTTGCTGTAGGGCCATAAACAATTTGAGCTCCTGTTTTTTGAGCTAAATCTAAATGTCCAGAAACAAAATCTGCGTGAAAATGTGTTTCGAAAATATATTTTATAGTAGCGTTGTCTTTGGTAGCTTTATCAATGTAAGATTGTACTTCACGTAAGGGATCAAAAATTGCGGCTTCGCCATTACTTTCAATATAATATGCTGCGTGTGCAATACAACCTGTGTAAATTTGTTCGATTTTCATTCGTTTAGAATTACTTTAATAATTGAATAATTTCTTTTGCAAATATAATGATTGATAAGGTTAAAACGAAATATCCAAAAATTCGTTTCAATTGACCTTCTTTAAGGAACTTATTAAAATAGATTCCTATGTTTATTCCTAAAATACTTAAAAGCGTAAACTTGAGTAAAAATATCCAATTGATATCAATATTCTGTAC
>CAVBJB010000364.1:0-2371 GCA_963595625.1 Lachnospiraceae bacterium
AATACAGAGTTTGCAAAAGAAAGTATTTTTAAAGAACGTGTTGTGCACGGCATTTTAACAACAGGATTAATTTCAACAGTAATTGGCACAGAGCTTCCTGGTACAGACACAATTTATTTATCACAAAAAGTGGATTTTAAAGCACCTGTCAAAATCGGTGATACGGTTACGGCAGAAGTAGAAGTGCTTGAAAAGAAAGATGCAAAACACATTATTTTGTTGAAAACAACTGTAACGAACCAAAATGATGTCGTTGTTATAGAAGGCGAAGCTGTTGTAAAAAAATAAGAAGAGCATTTTGATACGATTGTAGGCTACATTGTAGCTACAGTCGTTTTTTTGTGGTTGTAATGTTTAATCGTATCGTTGAAGATGTTTGTAAATGTATAAAAAAGGAAAAAGTCCCTTTATCAAACAATTGGAGGGGTTTAATTGAAACAAACTTTTAAAAAATATGTGATCGTTTTCTTAACCTTTATATTATTACTGAGTGTAGGATTTGCATTCAAAGCATCTCCTACTTTCGCAAATGGTCCAATTACGGTGTATTTAAAAGGGGATTTAAAAGCAAATCCAGCAACGAATTTAGTGAATTTAAGTGATATTACAACGCGCTTAAACTTTTTAGAGGGCTCGGATGGTGAGCTTTATTTCTGTTTGGATGAGGTGAAATATTATCCGCCTACTGGAGGTACTAATTATAATCCTTCTGAAATGTATCCAAGACCAGAGATTACATGGTTATTAGAAAACTTTTATTATAATAAAACGATTTTTGGGAATGAAAATTTGGAAACCCAGTATGCAGCTACCCAAATTGCGATTTGGTCACTAACGAACCCGGATAGACTTCCTTATACAAGAGATGTTATTCAAAATAATCCAATCGTAAAAGCGTTAGTCGATAAAGCAAATGAATTTAAAAATTTACCCTCTGTTGAGGAACAGTTAAATGGTGTTACAGCAGATGTACAGTCTTCCATTATTAAATCGCCTAGCACAGGAGCTCAAAATGATTTTGAAACGACAGTAAAAGTAAATGTATTAAATTTACCTACGGATGGATCCATTGCCTACACAATTGGTTCTGCAAAAGTAAATTTAATTGCTCCAGATGGAACGAAAACGAATATTACGAATAACCCTAACATTTCCTTAACATTTACAAGTGCCACGGGTGAAGGAACGTTAATTGTTAAAAGAGATTATTATAATAGCCTAGCTGCAGGAAGTAAAATTGAAGTAGAAGCACCTATTGATTTACAAACAGATGACTCATTATTTTTAGTATACATGCCAGAAAATACAAGCTATCAGCCATTAGGAAGTTTATATAATGTTTCATTAGATCGAGCAATTACGGCGAATGAGATTTTTACAATTGCTCCTGTAGTTGATATTTTAGGCTCTAAAGTATGGAGTGACGCCAACAATCAGGATGGTGTTCGTCCAACTGAAATTACCGTTCAATTACTAGCAAATGGTACCGTTATTTCTGAAAAACAAGTTTCAGCTGCGACAAATTGGCAGTTTGAATTTGTCAATTTACCGAAGTACAACGGAACAGCTGAAATTATCTACACAGTAAAAGAAGTTCCAGTTGCAGGATATACTAGCTCAATAAACGGTTCCATCATAACAAATGCTAAAGATGTTGAGCTTGTAAGTGTAACTGTTCAAAAAGTTTGGGATGATGAAAATGATTTAGATAAAAAGCGTCCTTCACAAATTGTTGTGCAGCTTTTGGCTGACGGTGTAGTAATCGAAGAAGCAACACTGAATACACAAAATGAATGGTCGAGTGAGTGGGTAGGCTTAAATAAAAATAAAGATGGAAAGCCAATTGTCTATACAGTGAAAGAAAAAACATCGATTCCAGCATATACGACAGCAATATCCAAAACGGGAGAATATGCATATACAATTACGAATAAATATGTGCCAGAGTATTTACGTCCCCCAGTACCGGGAGAAGATGATAACATTGTTAATAATCCAGGAGATCCAAGTAACCCAACTCTTCCACAGACAAATGCAACGAGCTACTTGGCCTTTATGCAGTATGGAAAAATAGTTTTATGTTTGGCACTAATGGCTGTATTTTATCGAAATAGACGTTATGCATTTGGAAATAAAAAATAAGCGAAAATACGGAGCTACCATGTGAAATAAGTGGTAGCTTTTTTTATAGCTCTTTTCGCAAAATGATGGTTTACAAGTAAACAGGTTATTGTAGCGTGTACATGAGAACCCTGCTCATAAACCCTATCATTTATACAAAATGGAAGTTTGAAAAACATTACAAGCGTAACTGTTTTTACTTGGAGTGAAGTGGTAAATTAATCGTAAGTAAGTAGATACGCTACTTATT
>CAVBJB010000365.1:0-2357 GCA_963595625.1 Lachnospiraceae bacterium
TAGTGGTGGCTGAGGCTCTCGAAGCCACAAACTAAAAGATACAGCGGAAAGCCCGGCCGGCTGAATTTGTTGGTTTAATGTTAAGAGTTAACGCCGGCAACGCCCAAGAAAAGAAGAAAGAGGAAAGAAGATTGAGGAAAGAAGAAAGAAGAAAGAAGAAAGAAGAAAGAAGAAAGAAGAAAGAAGAAAGAGGAAAGATATTTTCAAGATTGATAATAGATATAAAAATCCCGAACCTAGGGCTCGGGATTTTTTAGAATCGATACTCTAAACTTAAGAGCACGTATCTTGGCATTAATTTGTACTCGGTTTGAGAAATGCTAATGTCTGAAATGCTATAATTTTTAAATGTTTTTGTATTGAAAAGGTTATTGCCTGATAAAAATAAAGTGAACTTGTTTTCCTTAACCGTGTAACGTGCGGTTAAATCTAAAAAATAATAGGTGTTGTTTTGCTTGTCTAGATTTCCGAAGAAATAGCGTTCGGTTTGTATTTTAGCATTAAATTTTTCTGAAAAATTAAATGAAAAATCTAGAAACGACATATTGTTGGTAAAATCGTTTGTAGTGGTTGCTTGAACTTGATTGTAATTCCATTTGGTTCCAAAATGGTAGTTAAAAAAGCCTTTAAAACCCGATCTTACTTCTAGACCATAGGTAATTGTAAGCATTTGGACTTCTCTTAATTCCGAATTATTTACTATATTTTTAAAATTGGTTTGAGTTGTTCCTACATTAATTTTAAGATTGGATTTTATGGGACTAAAAAATTTGTCGATGCTGGATGAAAAGGTTGTGATGGCTCTATCTTTAATAACTATAGCCTCGGCTATTGAATAAATTTGAGAGATAACGGAATTTGTACTATAAAAATCATTGTTTTTAGCATGCAATATAAAAGCATTAACAAAAAACTTATCTCCCCAACCGCCGTAGGTATAACCTAACATTGCATTTGATTCAGTTAATTGGTTAAATGAATCGAGTCCTTTATTAAATGATCTAAAACCCGTTTGTACATAACCCGAAAAAACATTTAAAACGGTGGCATTTGTGGTAGTTTGAGAATAGGTTGTTCGGATTTTATTTTTTGAGTTTATATCCCAATCTAAACCTATACTTGGGATTACAAAAAATGGGGATTGCGATTTTTTTCCATCATATTTTTGTAAGGTATTTACTAGTTGATGTGCATGTAAACTGGTTTGGAATGCAATTTTTTTAAACTTAAATCTGTACTTACTTCCTAAATATAAATTGTTGGTTAGATAGGTTAACTGATTTTGAAATAGATCTGGAATTGCAACTGTGTTTTGATTTTGTAATAGCTGAAATTGGGTGTTAAGTTGGTCTACACGTAATTGGTTCCCTAACTTAATTTCAAATAAATCATCGTTTTTTTTCTTGTCTAAAAAGTTAGCTTCGACACCTGCAAATTGCATTTTGTTCTCGCTTATTTGTTTGGTATTGTTCGCGGGTTCAGTAAAAATATCATCAAAAATAAATTGATTTACGCTATACGTTTGTGGTGTTTTTTCGATGATATATCGAGCAGTTAGTAATAAAACTTTGTTTTCTTTAAACTTATTTGTAAAAAGTAGATTATGATCTAAAAGTTGATTATTAGCCTTTAATTTTTCTTTAAGTAGATCGTCATTAAATAATAGATCGCTGGAGTTATTATCCTTTGTATGATTAAACTTTGCAGTGTATTCAAGGGTTTGGGTTTTAGAAATGTCATAATTTAGATCTATTTTACCAAAGCCTGTGAGTTGCTTTTTAAGTCCAATAAAATCTTCGGTATTAATAAAGGTAGTATTAGATAGAGAGAATTGCTGAAAGCTGTTTTTGTAATAATTAATCTCATCCGTATTTAAAAATCCTAGAACTTTTACTTTTAATTTATTAGAAAGTGAAAAAATACTGTTTAAAGATAGTAACTCAGCATTATTAAAATTTACACGTTTTTGATTGAGGTTAGCCGTTTGGTAACTTATACCGAGAAGACTATGAGCGGTTTGGTCGTCACCCACTATTCCAGCCTCATCTGCCCTATACGGTCTAATTAAATGGTTTATATCCCCCGTAGCATTTGTTCCTATGTTGTTTAAATTGGTTAAAAAATAGTATTTATTTTTTTTACCAAAATTCATTAGATTGGCTTTAACCTCGTATCTATTTTCTGAAACTACGCCATAACCTGTCTTCATATTACCAAACCAAACACGCTTAGCCTCCTCTTTAAGAGTTAAGTTAAGCGCCACTTTTTCGCTGTTTTCTATGCCTTTTAGATGTTTGTTGTTAGAGTAATTTTGGTAAACCTCTACTTTGTCAATAGGATTTACCGGCATGTTTTTG
>CAVBJB010000366.1:0-2337 GCA_963595625.1 Lachnospiraceae bacterium
GAGTTCCACCGCCTAAATGTATTTCTTTAATTATTGGTTTCTCTGGTAAAATGTTACAATACAGATCCCATTCTTTTAGAAGGTAAGATATGTATTTTTCCTCAACTTCATGGCGTTTTGTGATACGTTTATGGCAGCCACAAAAAGTACACAAACTTTCGCAAAAAGGTAAGTGTATGTATAAAGATATTCCTTGTGATTGATTGGTTTGTGCAAAAGATTTTTGAAGGTTATCAATCCAATTTGTAGTTGTGAAATTTTGAGTATCCCAAAATGGAACAGTAGGGTAGCTTGTATATCTTGGGCCAGGAACGTTATATTTTTTTATTAAAGAGATACACATAGTTTTGATTTTTTGATTGATACAAAAGTAATCCGTGTGTAAATCTTAAGAAATGATAATTATCAGTAGGGAAATTGTAAGTGAAGTGGTTTTAATTTAAAATTTAATACCAATGCAATATTAAATGTTTTACAAAGTTATAATATATAAATACGACTTAATAAATTTATACATACATTAGAGTTTTTAACAAAAAAAAAGCACAACTTTAAGTTGTGCTTTTTTTTGTGGAGCCGCTGAGAATCGAACTCAGGTCCAAACGAGCAATCAAAGAGCTTTCTACATGCTTAGTTTTTGATTAAATTTTCGACTTTAAGCTTGGACAAAAACATCCACTTAAAGCTTAGCTTTATAAATGTCAAATTGGATTTAAAGCTTTACCAATTCTAGATTTACTTTTACGGTTCCCCTTTTACAAACGCCATAAATCAAGGCTTTTGAGGAGAATCTAGCTTCTCTACCTGGTAGAGACTAGGCAATTCTTACTATAATTCGGAATTAAGCAGCTAAAGCGTAGTTATTTTCGCCGTTTATAAGTTTAATTCATGATATTTACGAGCTGTGAATCAGCGCTCGGCATGCTTACAATCCAATTCCACCCGCTGTCAAAACCGATCGGCCCCGGTACGGTTAAATCTTATCTTCCCTAGTAATTAGGGTTTGTAAGGAATGCAAAAATACAAAAAAAAGAATTAGTTTTTATATTGTAAGAAAAATTTTCGTTTGGTTTTTGATTATTTTTTTCGTAAACTTGAAATCCATCCTTAAAACATAACAAACAAACATTAAAATTTTATATGAAATTCGGAATAATTAAAGAAAGAAAATCTCCACCAGATCGTAGAGTAGTTTTTACACCCTCTGGATTAACACGTTTAAAATCAATGCATCCTGAAGTTGAGATTGCTGTTGAAACGTCAGATATTCGTGCATTTTCTGATCAAGAATACCTTGAGGCTGGTTTTAATGTTGTAAGTGATGTTTCTGATTGTGATGTATTGTTTGGTGTAAAAGAAGTTCCTGTAGATAATTTAATACCTAATAAAACGTATTTATTTTTCTCACATACAATAAAAAAACAACCGTATAATCAAAAATTATTACGTGCATGTTTGGATAAAAATATTCGATTAATAGATCATGAAACTATTGTTGATTCTAATAATTTGCGTTTAATTGGATTTGGTCGTTACGCAGGAATGGTTGGTGCTTATAACACTATAGCTGCATTTGGCAAAAAATACGATTTGTTTAATTTAGTCCCTGCTACTACTTTAAATACAAAAGAAGATTTAATTGAACGTTTAAAAAGACCTTTTTTACCAAACATAAAAATATTGGTTACAGGTAAAGGTAAAGTAGGGCAAGGAGTTGTTGAAATTTTAAAGGGTATGAAAATGAAAGAGGTATCGTCAGACGCTTTTTTGAATAAAATTTTCACACACCCTGTTTATTGTCAAATCGATGTTTTAGATTATAATCATAGAGTGGATGGACAAGATTTAAGTGTAGTTGACTTTTACAAAAATCCACAAGATTATGTTTCTGACTTTGAAAAATATACTAAGGTTACAGATATATATATTGCCGGACACTTTTATGGAACAGGTGCTCCGTTAATATTAACTCAGGACATGCTTAAAGCTCATGACTGTAAAATAAAAGTTGTTGGAGATATATCATGTGATATAGATGGACCTATAGCGTCAACAATAAGATCATCTACCATTGAGAATCCTCTTTACGGCTATAACCCTTCTACGGGTGCAGAAGTTGCTTTTGATCATCCAGCTGCCATAACAGTAATGGCAGTAGATAATTTACCATGTGAACTACCAAAAGAGGCTAGTGAAGGTTTTGGATCAATGATGTTAGATTCTGTAATAAATTCCTTTTTTAATGGTGATAAAGACGGAATTCTAGAACGCGCAACTATTACTCAAGAAGGTAAATTAACGCCAAGATTTGAATATTTACAAGATTATGCAAACAAT
>CAVBJB010000367.1:0-2322 GCA_963595625.1 Lachnospiraceae bacterium
AGCTTGTTCCATTATCTGTTGCATTTTTTGCTGGAATTTGCTTTTAGGACGATCTGTTTTTTTATTTTCTTGAATTTGTGCATGAATTTTATCTTCTTTCACAATTTTATTTTTGATAACCCACATAATACCAATGGTAATTAAGTTAGAAACAAAATAGTATAAAGAAAGACCTGATGCATAGTTATTAAAGAAAATTAACATCATTACTGGTGAGATATAGATCATGATTTTCATGATTTTACCCATATCCGGCATTCCTTCTTGTGGTGGAGCACTCATAGCTTGATCACCTGTAGTCATTTTCATATAAAAGAAAATAGCTATAGAAGCTAAAATTGGGAATAAACTTACGTGATCACCATAAAATGGAACGTAAAACGGAAGTTTAATTACCGCATCATAAGATGATAAATCGTCTGCCCATAAAAATGATTTTCCACGTAAATCAAAAGCTGATGGGAAGAATTGGAATAAAGCATAGAAAATTGGAATCTGTACTAGTGATGGTAAACATCCTGCCATTGGATTAACTCCAGCAGTGTTGTACAACTTCATTGTTTCTTGTTGCTTTTTCATTGGGTCTTTAGCAAACTTCTCGTTTAACTCATTAATCTCTGGGCGTAAAACTTTCATTTTAGCTTGAGATACATATGATTTATATGTAACTGGAGATAAGATTAAACGGATAACTACTGTAAACACAATAATTGCTATTCCGTGAGGAATAAAGCTAGATAATAAACCAAATAATTTAATGAATAAGTATTTGTTTATCCAACCAAAAATACCCCAACCTAAAGATACTGATTCTTCAAGATTACGATCGTAGCTTTTTAACAATTCATAATCCGAAGGACCAAAATAGAAGTTCATAGCATAGTTTACTTCACCATTTTTAAATTCTAAAGGTAATTTAGAATTAAAGTTTTTAGTGTAAACCGTATCTATTTTTTCATCTTCAACTAAGTTTTCAGACTTTAAATAAGCTGTTTTAAACGGAGTATCCGTTAATAAAATTGATGTAAAGAAATGCTGCTTATAAACCACATATGTTACATCCTCTTCTGTAGCATCATCAGACGATGACTGAGATAAATAAGAATCCTTACCACCTTCAAACTCATAAGTTAATTCTGTATACCTATTTTCATAAGAAACAGATTTTTCATTGTGGAAAGTTTTTAACTGCCACTCTAAATCTAAAGGAGCTGATGTATTAATAGCCGATTGTAAACCTTGTGTACGTACCCCAAAGTCTAACATATAATCGTTAGGTTTTAAAACGTATTTATACTCTAAGAAAGCAGATTCAGAAGTTTTTAAACGCATAGCTAAAACTTGATTTTCACCTTCTTTTGTAAGCGTAGGCTCAAAAAACAAATCTTTAGTATTTAAAACTTTATTATCTAAAGTTTTAATCTGCATATTCAAACTTGAGTTACCGTCTTTTATTAAAGCAATAGGCTGTTGTGTTTTGTAATGTTTATGATCATTAACTACAACTTCGTTTAAATATCCCCCTTGGTTAGAGAATTTAAGAGTTAATACTCCATTAGTTAATTCAGTAACGTGCTCTTTAGCCGAAGGCAGAGTTGCACTGTAAGCAAAAGAACCTAATGTAGCTTGTAAAGCTCCTAATTTTGTAGAATCTAAAGCCGCTTGAACAATATTTTGAGTTAATTGCTGTGATTGAATCACATGAGCTTCTTGCTCTTTTTTTGCTTTTTCCAGCTCAATTTGTTCTTTGTTTTTGTCAATGTTGTTAAACATCATCCAGATCATTACACCTGAAATTAATAACAACCCAACAATCGACTTAACGTCAAATTTTCTTTCTTCCATTTAAAAAAAATGTTTATTAATCTTTTGGGTATATAAGTTAAAACTTATTTGTTTTTATGTGTTACAGCAGCAGCCACTAAACTAATAAATAATGGGTGCGGATTTGCAACTGTAGACTTATACTCTGGGTGGTACTGAACACCAATAAAGAATGGGTGATCTTTAATTTCCACTACCTCAACAAGTCCGGTATCTGGATTAATTCCTGAACAAATTAACCCTGCGTTTTCCAACTGAGTTTTATAATCTCCATTAAACTCAAAACGGTGACGGTGACGCTCTAAAATATCTGATTGTCCGTAAATTTTATGAGCTAAAGTACCTTCTTTTAATGTACATTTCCATGCCCCAAGACGCATTGTCCCTCCTTTATCCGTAATTGTTTTTTGGTCTTCCATGATGCTAATTACTGGATAAGCTGTACCCTCATCCATCTCTGTTGAGTTTGCGTTTGTTAAACCTAAAACGTTTCTAGAA
>CAVBJB010000368.1:0-2301 GCA_963595625.1 Lachnospiraceae bacterium
CCTTGGCAGAATCCAAAATAACAGGTGCTTCTCCATTTTTTTTAAGAAATGCACTAAATCCAGAAACCAAAAAGGATTCTCCTAAACGAGCGACTTGTTTTTCTGATAATAATTTTGAAAGTCTATCGTATCTATTTGGCTTTTTTAGCAACCATGCTTGATACGAGGAGTCAGCGTTAACCTTTGCTAAATTATACATATGTAATTTTAAAGGTGTAGAAAAAATAAAGAAGGGAGTATTTGGTTTTTGGACCATTATATTATACACTTCCTCATTAGTATCTTTTTTATTATCAATATGCACTTCGGCTTTAGCCAACAAATAATTTCCATCTCCAACACGTTTAGTAGTGTTACAGGCATAGATAATAAGGGCTATTAAAAATAATAGTAGTATTTTTGTAAAAGATTTTATCAAAGCAAAATATTATTAGTCAAAATTACATTTTTTTATGGTTAGTAAAAACCAAATAAAGTTAATAAGAAGTTTACAGCAAAAAAAATTTAGAAAGCAGTATAGTTTATTTATTGCTGAAGGAGTTAAAGTAATACAAGAATTACTTAAGGCCGACTATGAATTGGTAAACTTATACGTTACAGAACCTATTTTTACAGATATTAACGCAAGTAAACGAGTAGAAATTTCTAACTCGGATTTAGAAAAAATTACGGCTTTAAAAACATCTAATAATTGTTTAGCAGTTTTTAAAATTCCGGAACAAAACTTTACGCAAAGTAGTGATTTAAAAATTGCTTTAGACGATATTCGAGATCCAGGAAACATGGGTACAATCTTAAGACTTTGTGATTGGTTTGGAATTACTGAATTAATTTGTAGTGAAGATACGGTTGATTTATATAATCCTAAAGTTGTACAAGCAACCATGGGATCAATTGCTCGTGTTAATGTAGTTTATACCGACTTAAATGCTTATTTATCTAAAGTTAATGTACCTGTATTTGGAACTTTTATGGATGGTGAAAATATCTATAAAAGCAAATTACCAAATGCTGGAATTATTGTAATGGGTAATGAGGCAAATGGAATTTCTAAAGAAATAGAAAATTTATGTTCTCATCGCATTGCAATTCCAAGATTTGGTAATTTACAAGTAACTGAAAGCTTAAACGTAGCTACCGCTACAGCTATTATTTTAAGTGAATTTAAGCGTAATGATGCTTAAATTAATGAAAGGCAAAATTTAAGAAAACTCCTCGGGTCTGCATTTTAGATATATTTCCTGTCCATGGACTGTTGGCTGTATTGTCAGGAATAATTTCATCTCCCATTCCAAATACACCTCTAACAGATGGAGAGAATTTAAAATACTCAAAATAAATATCGATACCTAGACCTGCTTCAATATTTCCCGTGGTACGTTTCATTCTAAACTTTTGGTTAAAATTATCATCTTTAGCATTGTAATTACTTGCTAAATTTAAAGAATAAGAATAACCAGCTATTAAATACGGTTTTATATTACCTGTACGTTTAGCAGAATATTTTAATAATAAAGGGAAGTTAATATAAGTAGATTTAACTTCTCTTTTCTTTTCAAACTCATCCTCAATATGAGGAAAGATTAAATCCCTTTGCGTATAACTTAATCCGGGTTCAAATCTAAGATCTAAATGTTCAGAAATTCTTAAATTTCCAATTAAACCCACGTTAAATGCAGCTCCCGTTTTAACTTTAATATCTTCGTCCGGTTCGTTGTAATCAAACTTAAAATCATAGAAATTAAATCCAAGATAATAGCCCCAATGAACTGTTTTTTTATCAAAATTTTCTAAATTGATAATAGGATTCGTACCAAATGTACCCCCTTGGCCATTTGATGTTAAGCTAATAGTTAGCAGGAATAACGATAAAATTTTCTTCATAGTTAGTTTTTGGTGGACGTGTAAATTGTAGCAACTCCAAAAGTTTGAGGGAGTGCTTTAGCATTTACAAATCCTATAGTTTTTAATATACTAAGTAGAGCTTCACCATATGGAAAATTTTGTGCAGATTCTGATAAATAAGAGTAAGCCACTTTATCTTTAGAGAATAGTTTTCCTACTAAAGGTAAAAAGGTATTTGTGTATAAATTGTATCCTTGTTTAAAAGGAAATTTTGTTGGTACTGAAGTTTCTAAGATAACAAAAATTCCGTTCGGTTTTAAAACTCTTAAAATTTCTGCTAAACCTTTTTCTAAATCTTCAAAATTTCTGATTCCGTAAGATACCGTAATTGCATCAAAATGATTGTCTGGGTAAGGAATATTTTCTGAATCACCTAAAACCAATTCTATTTTATGG
>CAVBJB010000369.1:0-2301 GCA_963595625.1 Lachnospiraceae bacterium
GAGCAAAATTAGGTACTGCGTAAAATCTTGTCAATCGGGATAAACCCTAAAAATTAAATGTTTTTACAGTTACTTTTAGTTTAATATTTAATTATATAGGTTTTTCTACGTATTGTAGGTACGGGCAATGTATTTTAACTGTTCTAAAAACTGATTTAATGTATGAGTATAGTACATGTTTTTTAGAGTAATAATACTTGCCGTTTGTATATCCTCTATGTTTTCTATAGGTTTAAACCCAATATTGGGCATGTTTTGTATGGTTACTTGTGAGGTTATAGAGTAAAAGTTGCCGGTTTGCACCAATTGAAACAGCGTAGCAATATCATTAACTTGAGCCAAAACATTCGGTTTTATATTGTTTTGACCCAGTATCTCGTCTAAATATTTTCGGGTGCTGTATTCTTTATGTGGTAACACCAGCGGCAATTTTTCTAATTCTTTTATAGGGAATTTAGGTGTAGATGACGGTATTTTTTCGTTGTTGTAAACCAACACTAATCCTGATTTTAAAAGGGTTTCAATGGCTAAATTGGTGTTTTGGTATTCATTACTTAAAAACGTTAATATAAAATCGTACTTAAGTTCTTGTATATCGTGTAACAGTTTTTGAGTGGTATCAAAAAATATTTCGAATTGTACATTAGGATACTGACCACTAAACTGAGTTATGGTGTCTAACAATACATTTCGTAAGGCATAAGTAGATCCTATTTTTAAAGTACCTTGTACGTTTTGAGCTAAATTTGTAATTGCTTTTTTACCATCTTCGGCCATTTGAACGGTTTGTTTGGCGTAGGTATAAAACAATTTACCGGTTTGGGTCAGGTATATTTTTTTGCCTATACGATCAAAAAGTTTTGTATCTAACTCCAGTTCTAGATTTAAAATTTGTTGAGACAACGTGGATTGACTTATAGGAATTTGGTACGCTGCTTCCGTAAAACTAAGTAAATCAGCAACTTTAATAAAATATTTTAATTGACGAAGTTCCATTAATTTATTATCGTTTTGAGAGATAAATATATATTTAAATTTCGATTTTACCAATAGATATTTTTACAGATTTTTGAGAAAATTTTAACTCATGTCTGTACTACAAAGATTGAATTGGGGAATTGGGATTAGTGTATTTTGTATAGGTTTAGACGCCTCTTCTGCCAACGCCCTTTTACAAGTCCTTCAGCAATTTTATAACATCCCTACCTCATGGAGTATTTGGAGTATCATTGTTTACCATGTTTGTATGGCAGCATTATTATTGCCTTTAGCCAGCATGGGCGAAAAATTTGGCTTTAAGCGCTTTTTTAAATTCGGGATCGGAGTTTATTGTTTGGGAGCCTTGATATGTTTTTATGCTGATACCTTTAGTTTATTTATAGTTGGCAGACTTTTAATTGGTACCGCCGCCGCTTGTATATTGGGCAGTCAAGTAGCATTGATAAAATTAAGTAGTCCTAAAGATAAAATGGGAACTTATTTGGGTATATCTGCTTTTGTAATTGCCATAGGTTTTGCTCTGGGTCCAACTTACGCAGGCTTACTAGTAGAGGTTGTAAATTTTAAATGGATGTATATTTTAGGTATACCGTTACAAATCTTATCTTTTTTATGTATTTACAAGCATTTACCGCAAAACCAAGATTTAAACAGAACCCTTTCTATTTTAGAAACTATTGGCGTTAGCTTAACTTTGTTCCTGTTTTTACTTGGCTTATTTTTACTTAGAGACCATAGCTTAACCGCTTTAGGAGCCTTACTCATTTTAACTTCAGCAGGAGTGCTTTGGCTGTTGTTTAAAAAAACAAAAGCGAAAGCCTACCCTATTTTCCCGTTCGATTTAATACAGAATCCGGCTATTATACAATCCCTTATTCCTACCCTAAACCTTTTTTGTATACAATCCGTTGTATATATAAGTTTGCCCTTAGTATTGTATCATAACTACGGTTATCCTCTAAAAACCATAGGGCTTTGTATTTTACCTTGGCCTTTAATAGCCTCAGTATTGGCCCCGCTTTCGGGTTATTTATCGGATCGGTTTTCTGCTACTAAATTAAGTCTATGGGGGATTACCCAAATAGGATTAGGCGTTTGCTCTTTACCTATAGCAATTTCTCTTGATTCTATTTATATCCTTGTAATTGTTATGCTACAATGCGGTATCGGATTTGGCTTGTTCCAGGCTCCTAATATAAAATCTGTAATGAGTGTGGTTAGTAACAACCGTAACGGCGCAGCCAGCGCTTTACTGGCACTTTTCAGAATCTTAGGTCAAACCTTCGGAAGTATTTTAGTTTC
>CAVBJB010000370.1:0-2298 GCA_963595625.1 Lachnospiraceae bacterium
GAATTCCACTCGAAGTGACGTGCGGGAATTGGTTGGTTAAATAATAAATATTCGTGATTCGGAATTCGTGATTCGGAATTCGGAATTCGTAAATATATATTATGAGATGAGACTTTTGACTTTGGACTTATTGCGTTAAGGATTGGAGCATTTGTTTGAGCTCCTTTTTACGAAATGGAATGGAGAAAAAAGAGCGAGTGCGAAAAGCCTGACCTGTAGAAAACGACGGTAGGAGTTTTTGTACAGGGAACGCCCAAAAGAAAAAAAGGCAACTCTTGCGAGCTGCCTTGTATATTAAAAGTCGAACTTGATGCCTTGTGCTAAAGGTAAACTGTCTGAGTAATTGATGGTGTTGGTTTGACGGCGCATGTAGACTTTCCAAGCGTCTGATCCTGACTCGCGTCCACCTCCGGTTTCTTTTTCGCCTCCAAAGGCTCCACCGATTTCGGCACCTGAGGTCCCGATGTTTACGTTTGCGATTCCGCAGTCTGACCCGTTGTTAGAAAGGAAAGCTTCGGCTTCTTTAAGATTATTTGTCATGATGGCTGATGAAAGTCCTTGTGGTACGTTGTTTTGGATTTCGATAGCCTCATGCACGTCTCCGCTGTATTTAATTAGGTATAAAATAGGTGCGAAAGTTTCGGTCTGAACAATTTTATACTCGTTTTTAGCCTCAAAAATAGCTGGTTTTACGTAACAATCGGATTCCATACCTTGTAGAACTCCACCTTCAACTACAACTTGTGCTCCTTCTGCTTTTGCAGCTTCTAGAGCTTTTAAGTATGCGTTAACGGCATCTTGATCCATTAACGGACCTACGTGGTTGGTAGCGTCTAATGGGTTTCCGATTTTTAATTGTGAGTATGCACTTACTAAAGCGTCTTTTACTTTATCGTAAATTTCCTCGTGAATGATTAATCGGCGTGTAGTTGTACAACGTTGCCCGCAAGTTCCTACGGCTCCAAAAACAGCTCCTGGGATTACCATTTTTAAATCGGCCGATGGGGTAATGATGATGGCGTTGTTTCCGCCTAACTCTAATAAGGATTTTCCTAAACGTTTTGCCACAGCCTCTGCTACTGAAATCCCCATGCGAGTGGATCCTGTTGCCGAAATTAATGGTACGCGTTTGTCGTTAGCCATAGCTTTACCAATCTCAGCATCGCCCACTACTAAACAAGAAACGCCCTCTGGAACTCCGTTGTTTTTAAATACTTCTTGAATGATGTTTTGACAAGCAATTGCTGTAATAGGTGTTTTTTCTGACGGTTTCCAGATGCAAACGTCTCCACAAACCCAAGCTAAAGCGGTGTTCCATGACCAAACGGCTACCGGGAAGTTGAATGCTGAGATGATACCAACGATCCCGATTGGGTGGTATTGCTCGTACATGCGGTGTCCTGGACGCTCTGAGTGCATGGTTAAACCGTATAATTGACGTGATAGACCTACGGCAAAGTCACAGATGTCGATCATTTCTTGAACTTCTCCGTAACCTTCTTGTAAGGATTTACCCATCTCGTAAGATACAAGTTTCCCTAATGATTCTTTATGTAAACGTAAGGCATCCCCAAATTGACGCACAATTTCTCCGCGTTTTGGAGCAGGTATGTTACGCCATGTTTTGTAAGCCTCTTGTGCTTTTTCTATAGCTGCATTATAATCTTGTGTTGTTGCTGCTTTTACTGTAGCAATTAATTTACCGTCTGCCGGTGAATACGATTTAATTTCATTTCCATTTGCAAACCAATTTGATCCTGTTGAGGCTCCTTGGTTTACTTCTTTAATTCCAAGAGCTTCTAAAGCTTCTTGAATTCCGTACGTATTAGTAGTTTGTAACATAATATAGTTTGTTAGTTTGTTTTAGTAGTGGTGAAACGTGGATCTGTGTCCATAATTGTTCCGCAGCTTTTACACGTTCTTAACTCTTGATCGTTGTAAAAGGTATTAAAGTGCGGAAGAAAATCTTTTTCTATATCCTTTAACTCGAAAAATACTTGGTGTAGGGATTGGTTACAACTCTCGCAAAACCAAAGTAAGCCGTCTGTAAAACCTTTACCTGCTCTTTTTCTTTCTATAACTAAACCTAAAGAGTTAGCACTCCTAACGGGAGAATGCGGAACTTTAGGCGGAAGCAAAAACATATCACCCGCATGTAAAACAACCTCTTTTTTATTGCCCTCTTGTTGTATAAAAACAGATATGGTACCTTCTAATTGATAAAATAACTCTTCGGTTTCGTTGTAATGATAATCTTTACGGGCATTAGGTCCTGCTACGATCATTACAATATAATCC
>CAVBJB010000371.1:0-2288 GCA_963595625.1 Lachnospiraceae bacterium
GCGATATACCCTACTAACACTTTTATCTATTTGGATTATTAGCTTGTTCGGATGGATTTATTTTGGAATATCTGTTGCTAGTTTTACAAATGAAAAAGGAAATATAATTGTTAAATCAGAAATTTTAACTCCTGCAAACGATACTTTAAAAGTTAACGTATTATCAAACACACAACTACAACCGGATTATAACACGTACACAAACGGTAAAATCACAAGAGACGAAGCGGGTAATAAAGTTTACTATTCAAACAAAGTAGAAGTAGAATTTAGAGAGTCTGAAAACAATACGGCTTATATTCAGGTTGAAAAAATTGCTTATGATAAAAATTTTGATGTAGCTACTACTATAGCAAACACAATAGCATATAATGTTAAGTTTGAAAAAAATATTTTAAAAATTGATAATTATTTTACTGCAAACTCGGCTTATAAAAACAAAAAACTAAAAGTAGTGGTACATGTATATTTACCTAAAGACACTAAAATTAGCTTTAATGAATTAGCTAGAGATTACGTTGACTATTTACACGAGACCGAAAATAAAATTTACAAAATATCTAACTACAACACTTTAGAGTGTACAAACTGTACAGAAGATGGTACAAAAGCAGAATCAGTAAAGATTGTAGAAATAGTGAATGACTCTGTTTCAAATATAAACATCAACATAAATTCTAAGGAAATTAATGAATTAAAAAAAGAAATTATCAGAGAATTTAAAAACAACTAACCAACCAAACCACCAAAACTATGACACGAATTGCTTTATATATTGTAAAAATTACTTTAGCTATTTTTAGTTCACTTCTATTATTTAGTTGTTCTAATTTTGGAGTTAAAGGTAAAGGAGATGTTATTTCAAAAGTAATTGAGACAAATCAAGAAATTACGGAAATTAAAGCCGCTGCAGGTATGAATGTAATTGTAAACCAAGGCGATAAGCAAGAAGTAAAAGTTGTGGCTCATCAAAATTTACATCGCTATATTAAAGTACAACAAAGCGGAAATGTGTTAACAATTAAAAAAACAAAAAACTTTAATGCAAGTGGTGTTTTTGATGTATTTGTAACCGTAAAAAACATAGAAAAATTATCGGCCACAAGCGGATCTGAAATTACAACACCTAAAACTATTAAATCTAAAAACCTTACAGTTAATACCTCATCTGGCAGTAGCATATCTTTAAATATTATTGCAGAAGACGTTATTGCAAAATCTAGCTCAGGCAGTGACATGATCTTAGAGGGTAAAACTTTAAATTTTGATGGAACCTCAAGCAGCGGAAGTAGTATAGATGCAAAATCATTAATTTGCGCGAAAGCCCTTGTAAAGGCAAGTAGCGGATCAGATATTACAACGTATCCTTTAGAGTCTTTACAGGCCAAAGCAAGCAGCGGATCTGATATTACGTATTACAACGCACCACTTCAAATAACGTATAACGTATCCTCTGGTGGGAGCGTAAACAAAAACTAATAAAACAACAAACACTAGTAGTAATTACTGGTGTTTTTTTTATATTTGTAAGCAACTCAACTTAAAGTTATGAAGAAATTATACCTACTAGTAACCTTAATCATGTTTAGTTCTTTTTCTTTATTTGCCCAAAAAAAGGAAAAGATTAAAGGTTCAAAATTTGTTACGGTAAGTCAAGTAGAGGTAGATAAGTTTGATTCCGTTGAAATTCTTGATGATCTAGAAGTTTATTTAATTCTAGGAGACGCCCCACAAATAGAAATAGAAGCTGACGATAATTTACACGATATTTTAGACAGACAGCTTAGCGGCAACAAACTTATTTTAAGTACAAATAAACAACCCAGCGGAGCTAAAAAATTTGTTGTTAGACTTACTTATACAAAAGATCTAAAGTTAATCGAGGTTAAAAACGACGCCCAATTAAACGCCTTACAGGAGTTACAGGTGGATAATGTAAGTATTAAAAACTACGATTATTCAAAATCTTTTTTAAATGTTAACGCGCAAACTTTTACTTTAATTTTAGCCGATAAATCTAAAGCGGAATTAAATTTAAAATCGGACAACGCATCTTTAGAGTTAAACAGAAACGCCAACTTAAAAGCTTTAATTACCTCTACAAATTTTAAAGCTGATTTGTACGGAAAATCAACCGCAGTTATTGAGGGAGATGTTAGTAAAGGAAAAATCCGTATGGATGGAGACAGTAATTTTACTGGTAAAAATCTTACATTTATAAGTTTAGATATTGCAACAGAAAGTTTTGCCAAAGCTGCCATTAATGTACAAGATGCACTGACTATTTC
>CAVBJB010000372.1:0-2287 GCA_963595625.1 Lachnospiraceae bacterium
TTCTTACTTTTTTTATAACCAACTGAAATTCAAACTACATAGTTTTGTTTTTTTATAAACTGAAATATTGGTTTTATAAATCGAGAACAGGTTTTTATACATCCAGGGGAAAATTCATATATTTTAAAACTAATTTTATAACTCTATTTATATGTAAAATTTGATAGGGTTTGATTTGAAAAAAAAGAGAGGCCAATATGCCTCTCTTTTTTATTTGTTATCTTCCCAAACAGATGTGTTTTTAATATCTAATTTAACAGGATCAAAAACAGGGTCTTTTCCTTGTGCTTTTTGTTCTTGATAATCTTTTAAAGCTTTTAAAGCTGGTTTTCTTAATAATATAATGGCTATTATATTTAACCATGCCATTAATCCTACTCCAATATCACCAATAGCCCAAACACTACCACCACTAGAAATTGCTCCAAAAACCACACTAATTAAAAATACAACACGCATGGTCCAAATGATTATTGGATTTTTTTTGTAGTTTGATAAATAATAAAAATTAGATTCGGCAATGAAATAATAAGCCATAATAGTAGTAAAGGCAAACAAAAATAAAGCTATAGCAATAAACTGATCCCCAAACGATGGAAAATAGGTTGATACGGCATGTTGGGTAAAAGCTGCTCCCTCTTGTACACCTGGAATATTTTCAACAATATAGGTTACGTTATCAGTTTTTAAAGACTCTGGATTTTTAACGTTGTATTTTCCTGTAAATAGTATAATAAAAGCCGTAGCAGAACACACAAATAATGTATCTATATAAACAGAAAACGCCTGAACTAAACCTTGTTTAACTGGGTGAGATGTAGCTGCTGCTGCTGCTGCGTGAGGTGCTGTTCCTTGTCCTGCCTCATTAGAATAGATACCTCTTTTAACTCCCCAAGATATAGCGCTACCTACAATTCCACCAAATGTAGAGTCGAATGAGAAGGCTGAACTAAAGATTAATTTAAAAATAGAAGGAATGATATTAAATCCAATAATAACCACAGCCATTAATATATAAGCTCCAGCCATGAAAGGAACAATAATTTCAGAAAATCTACCGATTCTCTTAGCTCCACCAAAAACTACAAGTGCTAGTAAAACAGCTACAATTATACCAATGTATAAAGGCTCAAGATTAAATGCATTTTTCATTCCATCCGCAATACTATTACTTTGAACTCCCGGTAAAAAAACCAAACACCCAACTATAGTGGCAATTGCAAATAAAATGGCGTACCATTTAACACCTAAACCTTTTTCTATATAATAAGCGGGACCACCTTTATATTCCCCGTCAATTTCAACTTTGAAAATTTGACCTAAAGTAGCTTCAATAAATGCAGTTGCAGCACCAAAAAAAGCAATTGCCCACATCCAAAATACAGCTCCAGGCCCTCCCATGGCAATAGCTGTTGCAACTCCGGCAATGTTACCGGTACCTACTCTACCTGCAATAGCAATAGAAAAGGCTTGAAAAGGAGAAACTCCCTTATCATTAGATCCTTCGTTAAAAAGAAGGTTTACCATATCTTTGAGAAAGCGAACCTGAAGAAATTTAGTTACAAAACTAAAATAAAGTCCCGTACCTATACATAAAATAATAAATACGTCTGACCAGATAATATTATTTAAAAGATCAATAATATCGTTAAGATTTTTCATTAAGAGTATTGTTATAAAAGTTAGTGTTTAGAATTCAAATTTAAATGAAAAAGCAGTTAGAATAAAAGTAATTTTTACAATTAATTAACATGTCCTAAAAATACAATTAAAAGTAACAATTATCAGGCTATAAAAATTATAAAACAAGTACATTTGTAAAAAAATAGGATATGTCATTTTTAAGAAAAGTTATAAGCGGAAAATGTCCGAATTGTGAACAAGAAAAGATGTTTAAAACCAATGGAAACCCTTTTTTATTTAGAATGCCTTTAATGCATAAAAGCTGTTCTAAATGTGGTTATGTTTATGAGCGCGAAACGGGTTTCTTTTTTGGAGCTATGTATGTAAGTTATGGTTTAACTTGTGCACAAATGATTACAATTTTTGTACTGGGTCTACTATTTAATATTTCTTTTATGAATATGTTTATTGCAATACTTTTTATTGCATTTGCTCTATCTACGATAAATTATAAATTAGCACGAATAATATGGTTAAATATATTTTACAAAAAAATGTAAGATATTATTTGCAAGGTAATAAAAAGTGCGTATATTTGCATCACTTTTGAAACGGGTGTAGTTCAAGGGTAGAATAGCGGTCTCCAAAACCGTTGATGGGGGTT
>CAVBJB010000373.1:0-2283 GCA_963595625.1 Lachnospiraceae bacterium
GCTATTACCTCTAGAGATTTAGAGAAATTAGAAAATACAGCAAAAGAGTTAGAGGCAGAAACAGGCGGAAAATGTTTAGCCTTACAATGTGACGTTAGACATTACGACCAAGTGGAGGCTATGATTGCTAAAACAGTTGAAACTTTTGGACCAATTGATGTTTTATTAAATAATGCAGCCGGTAACTTTATATCGCCAACCGAAAGACTTTCTGCTAATGCCTTTGATACCATTATCGATATTGTTTTAAAGGGAACAAAAAACTGTACGTTAGCTTTAGGTAAACACTGGATAGATAAAAAAGAAACAAATAAGGTTGTTTTAAATATTGTAACTACTTACTCTTGGACAGGATCTGCATACGTGGTACCAAGTGCTACAGCTAAGGCTGGAGTATTGGCTATGACACGCAGTTTAGCTGTTGAATGGGCAAAATACGGAATCCGTATGAATGCGATTGCACCGGGACCATTCCCTACTAAAGGGGCTTGGGACAGATTGTTACCTGGGGATTTAAAAGAGAAGTTTGATTTAGCTAAAAAAGTGCCTCTACAACGTGTAGGTGAGCACCAAGAATTAGCCAATTTAGCAGCTTATTTAGTATCTGATTTTTCTGCTTACATGAACGGAGAAGTTGTAACTTTAGATGGTGGAGAATGGCTAAAAGGCGCTGGTGAATTTAATATGTTAGAAGAAGTACCGCAGGAACTTTGGGATATGTTAGAAATGATGATCAAAGCTAAAGGAAATAAATAATAAAAAAAGCTCAAGTTTTAGACTTGAGCTTTTTTGTTAGGCTTTAACCGGGATATTTTTTAAAATATCAATTACTAATTTCCAGTATTTTTGAACTGAAGAAATAGAACAACGTTCCTGTGGAGAGTGAGCTCCGCGGATGGTTGGCCCAAAAGAAATCATGTCCATACCTGGATAATTAGTTCCTAAAATACCACACTCTAAACCTGCGTGACAAGCCACTACATTTGGTTTAGCATTGTTTTGTTTTTCGTAAATAGATTTTACAACTTCTAGAATTTCTGAATTAGGGTTTGGTGTCCATCCTGGGTAAGAACCAGAAAATTCAACCTCGCATCCCATTAATTCGAAGGCAGCTCTAAGGGAGTTTGCACAATCAAATTTAGCCGTTTCTACAGATGAGCGAGTTAAACATTGTACTACAAGTTTGCCCTCTCCTACTGTAACTTTTGCTATGTTGTTTGATGTTTCTACTAAATCATCAAAATCTGCAGACATTCTGTAAACTCCGTTATGAGCAGTATACATAGAACGTACAAAGAAATATTGTGCCATAGAAGGCATCACTTTTTTAGGAGCCGTTTCTAAACGTTCAAAAACTACTTCTAAATTAGGTTCTGTAGTTGCAAACTCTTCTTTAATTTCAGATACAATTTGATTCATCTCGAATTCAAATACCTCGTCGTACATTTCTGCAATGATAACTTTAGCAACACTTTCGCGCGGAATTGCGTTACGTAAAGAACCACCTTTAATTTCAGAAATTTGAAGACCAAAATCGTCAAAGGCATTAAATAATAAACGGTTCATAATTTTATTAGCGTTACCTAATCCTTTATGAATGTCCATACCCGAGTGCCCCCCGTGTAAACCTTTAACAGTAATTTGGTATCCAATAGCGTGTGCTGGAGCGTCCTCTTCGTCGTATTCTGCAGTAGCCGTAACATCAACACCACCGGCACAACCGATATCGATTTCATCATCTTCTTCCGTATCTAAATTTAAAAGAATTTCTCCTTGTAAAAGTCCACCTTTTAAACCTAAAGCACCTGTCATTCCCGTTTCTTCATCAATAGTAAATAAAGCCTCGATTGCAGGGTGCTCAATATCTTTAGATTCTAAAATAGCCATGATTGTGGCTACCCCAATACCATTGTCTGCTCCTAAAGTAGTTCCTTTAGCACGTACCCAATCTTCGTCTACATACATTTCGATTCCTTGGTTATCAAAATCAAAAATTGTATCGTTGTTTTTTTGGTGTACCATGTCTAAGTGAGACTGTAAAACAATCGTTTTACGGTTTTCCATTCCGGCAGTAGCAGGTTTTTTAATGATTACGTTACCTACTTCATCTTTAAGTGTTTCTAGACCTAAAGATTTCCCAAAGTCCATCATAAAAGCAATTACACGCTCTTCTTTTTTAGAAGGGCGAGGAACAGCATTTAAGTCGGCAAATTTATTCCAAAGCGCTTTAGGCTCTAAATTTCTAATTTCTTGACTCATTATATGTATAAATTGAATATCTTT
>CAVBJB010000374.1:0-2275 GCA_963595625.1 Lachnospiraceae bacterium
GATTTATAGTATAAGGGTTTATACCACTCAATTCCTGAAGTCTTGCAGCCATAGTTTTGCCCCAATTAGGTGTTTCAGTCTCCTGTACGTGGGCATGACCACACAATATTAAAAATTTACCTTTAGGGTTTTCTTTAATTTTTTTATAAATATTTTCGGCTTGATTTTGTTCCCTTATTTTAGGATCACTAAAATCGCTACCTTCATATCCAAAAACAGTAAAACCTATAGCAATAGCTTGTTGTATCAAAGTTGCAAACTCCGGATCTTTGGTGTAATACCCAGATTCTAAAGTTGCAAACTTACGTTTATTAACATCCAAATCAAACAAAGCCTCTAAACCTAAAAAACGATATCCTTGTTTGTATAAATCCTTTAGCAAATGCCTTACAAAGGTACGGTGAGAACTGTTGGCGTGAATTTCGTTAATAATTAAAACCTGCTGATTTTTAGCCTGCTCCAATATATAATCCTTAGCTAAAACATGCTTATAAGATTTAAAATTTATGCTGTCTGCTGTAGTCCCTTGTTTTGTTTTACTTTTATTAATATTGTAAACTTCCAGACTTTTGGCATGTAAATTATTTTGCGAATAAAAAACCGCATAATTTTGAAATTTATAAGGATCAGAATCGTTGTTTAAACCCCTTTCCAAATCTTCTTTAAATTTATATACCTTATGTTCTTCTTGCGCCATCCCACAAAAATAAAAGGACAAAAAAGTTAAAATTAATACATATTTCATAAATCCATAATTTATATAAATATAACAATTTCAACTAATTATTTACGCGTTTTATTGCGTAAGGGATGGTAGCCCTGTTTGAGCTCATTACGTAGCGAAGCGGAGTAATATCGAGGGCGCACAGCCCGACCCTTAAAAAACGACGACAGGAGTTTTTGTAAGGGGTACGCCCCACTCAAAAAAAAAAGCCCCAAAATTAAATTTGAGGCTTATGATATTAAAATACGTAACGTGCAGTTAAACCAAAGTTTACAAACGAGTTGTTGATATGGCTGTGGTGGTGCCCGTGGTAATCACTTTCGTAATTGTTTGTTAAGTGGAACGTAGGTCTTAAGTCAGCAGAGAACACAAACGGAGCATTCTTTAAACGGTACTCAACCCCCCCCGTCGGGAAAATTGCAACATCAGTTCCTCCAGCATTGTAGTGGTGCTCTTCCGTATTCGCTACAACTAAACCTCCACCTACAAACCATTTAAAGTTTTTAATATCTCCAATAGGAAAGTGGTGTTGGTAAGCTCCAGAAATAGACCAAGAACTAAATTTTTCTCCGTGGTATTTTTGGTTAGCAAAACCTAAATCAAACTCTAAAGCTCCTGGTTTTGTAACAAAAACTTTGTAAGCAATCCCTACATTGTCGTATGGACCAGATGCAAATCTAAAACCCAAAGAGTGTGTAAAATCTTGAGCATTTACTTGTAAAGCAGCAGCACAAAATAAAACTGTAGCAAAAATCTTTTTCATAACTATATATTAATTTCGTGTCAAAAATAAATAAATTTTTAATTTTAACGTACGTTATTTCTTAATAAATGTTATGGCGTTCGGTAATTAAAAATTACCGTCGGGCTTTACGCTATATCTTTGGCTCGTTCCTCGCCAAAGGATGCCGCTGCAATCCCTAACGCGCTGCGCCGAAATTTTAACTCTATTAAAAACCGTGAAGATTAATATCTTCTGTAGGTTCTAACGCAATTCTAATTTTCGCTTTTTTCTGAATCACTTTAAAATGATGTTCATCCTCCGGAGTAATTAAACTAATAGCATTTCCGGTTTTGCCCGCACGACCTGTTCTACCAATACGGTGTACATAATCTAGCGGAGAGCGTGGCAATTCGTAATTAATAACCACAGGTAAATCCTCAATATCAATACCACGAGCAATTAAATCTGTAGCTACTAAAACATCTACATAACCGTCTTTAAAGTCTTGTAAAGCATTGTTTCTACCGCCCTGCGATTTTTTTCCGTGAATAGCCGCCGCTTTAATTCCGTTCTTATTTAATTTTTCAACTAAATTATCCGCTGTTCTAGAGGCAGATACAAACACTAAAACTTGTTTGTAATTATTTTGTTTAAGTAAATAGCGTAAAAAAGGTCCTTTAACCTCAGGAGCAACACTAAATGCGCTTTGGTTTATTTGAGCTTCACCAAGTTCTGTTTCCTTAGCTTCAATTTCAATAACCACCGGATCTATAGCTAAACGTTGCTTCATGTCAGCAACTTTGTCGTTTAAAGTGGCACTAAAAAGT
>CAVBJB010000375.1:0-2273 GCA_963595625.1 Lachnospiraceae bacterium
CTCTATTGTATCCTAATTTTAATTTACGCTGTAATAACGAGGCAGAGCCTTGTTGAGCCGTAACAATAATTTCGGCAGCATCTCTAAATAAAGAATCTCTTTCTGAAATATCTATATCAAGTTTTGTGCCATCTCCATCCTCACCAACATATTCTGGTAATAAATAAGCGTCTGGATATGCTTTTTGAGAGCCAATATAATCACAGATTTGTTCAACCTCTGGTGTATCTACAAAGGCACATTGTACACGAGTCATATCGTTACCTTGTGTAAAAAGTAAATCTCCACGACCAATAAGTTGATCTGCTCCTGGGCCGTCTAAAATTGTTCGCGAATCTATTTTAGAGGTTACTCTGAAGGCAATACGAGCCGGGAAATTAGCTTTAATAATACCTGTAATTACGTTAACCGATGGACGTTGCGTTGCAATAATTAAATGGATACCAATGGCACGTGCTAATTGGGCTAAACGGGCTATAGGTGTTTCTACTTCTTTACCCGCAGTCATAATTAAATCTGCAAACTCGTCAACCACTAAAACGATATATGGTAAAAAGCGATGTCCGTGTTCTGGATTTAGTTTACGTTGCTTAAATTTTTCATTGTATTCTTTAATATTTCTAACCATGGCATCTTTTAGTAAAGAATAACGGTTGTCCATTTCTATACAAAGTGAATTTAATGTATGGATTACTTTAGTATTATCTGTAATAATTGCATCTTCAGTATTTGGAAGTTTAGCTAAGTAGTGACGCTCAATTTTATTAAAAAGAGTTAATTCTACTTTTTTAGGATCGACTAATACAAATTTAACTTCTGCCGGATGTTTTTTGTATAATAAAGAAGTTAATATAGCATTTAATCCTACAGATTTTCCTTGTCCTGTTGCACCCGCCATTAAAAGGTGAGGCATTTTAGCCAAGTCAAAAACAAAGGTCTCGTTTTGAATATTACGTCCAATCGCAATTGGTAATTCCATTTCTGCAGAATGAAATTTAGGAGATTGGATTACCGATTTCATTGAAACAATGGTTGGTTTGCTGTTTGGTACCTCAATTCCAACTGTACCTTTACCAGGTATTGGAGCAATAATACGAATACCTAATGCAGCTAATGATAAGGCAATATCATCTTCTAAATTTTTAATTTTAGAAATTCGAACACCTGCCTCTGGAACTATTTCGTATAAAGTAACTGTTGGCCCAACAGTCACTTTAATATTTGTAATTTCAATTTTATAATTTCGTAGGGTTTCTACAATTCTATTTTTATTTTGTTCTAATTCAAATTTATCAATAACCACATCTCCGTTGGAGTGTTCTTTTAATAAATCCGTAGTAGGTAGTCTAAAGTTCGAAAGCTCTAATGTGGGATCAAACTCACCAAAATCAGTAACCAATTGACTTGCTAAAATCTCCGAGTCGTTTAAAGTTTCTTCTTTATGCACAAAAACTTCAACTTCTGGATCTTGAGCATTTGTCTTTGGTATTGTTAGACTTTCTGGATCTATCGGTACATCTTCTTGAGCTAAAAATTCTCGTTCAATAATATCAACAATTTCTTGTTGAGTAGTTGGATTTGTAAGATTAAAATCTAAAATGTCTTCGAGTTTTTCATTGTTAGATTCTGGTATTGAATGCTCCGTAGCATTATCGAAGTGCAGTTCTTGTTCTGCCGAAGGCGTAATAAATTTTTTAGCTTTTAATTTTTCTTTATAAAATTTAATGCGATCCTTGATTGCATTAAATTTTTCGATTGCTGATGTAATTGATACATTGTATTTAAAAGCAATGTAAAAAACAAACAGCGCAACAAATAGTAATAGGGTACCAAAGCTCCCAATATAATCGGCAAAATAGGATTTTATTTCGAATCCAATCATGCCGCCCAAAACGTAGTCTTTCGTTTCAATAAAGCTTAATAAAAACGAACTAACAATTAATAAAAAAAGATCCCAAAACAACATTTTTTTTAAGGAAGATTTGGAGCGTCTAATTTCTTTGGCTTTAAAAAGGGGTAGGGCTAAGGATACTAAAATTTTAATTAGAATAAACGAAGCTACACCGAATCCTTTAAATAAGAAGAATTCTGCAAGATGAGCCCCAACTTTTCCTAATAAATTGTTTGGAACATTTTCTCTGTTACCAAACTCAGCTAGCGTACTTTGGTCTTGATTCCCCGTAAAAAAATACGATATAAAAGAGATAAATAATGAGACAGCAAAAATCAACAAAATAAGCCCAATGTAGCTTATTTTGTTAGAAGAATATTTA
>CAVBJB010000376.1:0-2270 GCA_963595625.1 Lachnospiraceae bacterium
ATGATATCCGATAATTTACCTTGTACAGGTGGAATAATTCCGCCTCCTAAAATCATCATTACTAAAAATGCAGACCCTTGAGATGTATATTTTCCTAAGCCAAATAATGATAAATTAAAAATAGCTGGCCACATAATTGAACAAGCTAATCCGCCAGATAAAAAGGCATAAATGGCAACTCTACCTGTGGTATTTAGACCAATCAACATGGCGATCATACCAAATAGGGCAAAAATCATTAACGTACGAGCGGGTTTGTTTTTACTTATTCTAAAAGCTAAAACCTGTAAAGCCACACATATTACATAGTAATAAAGGCCAGACATGTCATTTTGAGCCAATCGATTTACTCCAAAAATAACAGCTAATGCAATAAATGGAACCAAGATAATAAGTAACTGTTTCTTTTTATCGTCTAATTTAAATACACTTACAGCACCTGCCCAACGGCCAATCATTAAACTCCCCCAGTACATAGAAACATAAGGAGCAATTTCTGAGGCTCCCATTCCGCCAAATTCTTCTAAAGTTAAAAGCTCACCTAAATTACTTCCGGTAGCTACCTCAACTCCTACGTATAAAAATATGGCAATCATTCCTAAAACTAATTGCGGGTATTGCATAGCTCCCCAACCTTGGCTATTTTTTTTGGAAAATAACAATGCTGATAATAAACTTACCATAACCACAGTAAAGGCACCAATTAACCAATACATTCTAGAATATTCTAATTGGTCTTTTAACGGTTTAATCTCAACAGATAAATTATCTCTAGTCTCAACTAAAACCTGAGCCATAACCTCTTTTTGTTTTTGCTCCTCTGTATATTGTTTTAACTGATTTTCAATCAGATTAAATTCCTTTTGATGAACTTCTAGTTGTTTAGCCTCATCCGTGAGGTAACTATTAAAAACAGGCGCAAAACAAGCACCTAAACAAACCGTCATTAAAACTAATAATAATAACGCTTTGTTTGATTTTTCAACCTTTTCATTATTTGTACCTGCAGGAACCTTTTTAGAAAAATAAAATAAAGCCGCAGCAACTAAAAACAGAACGCCTACACATATATATAAAATAACTACCTTGTTTAAAGAAAGTAATTTTACTTGCTCAGCTGTAACCATTTTAGCGCTTCCAAATAACGCAGTTGCAATAATTAAAGGACCAATGGTTGTACCAAAAGAGTTAATACCCCCGCCTAAATTTACACGGTCTGCCCCGGTTTTAGGATCTCCCAATAAAATAGCAAACGGATTTGCCGCCGTTTGTTGTAAAGAAAACCCAAGAGCCACAATAAACAAACCAACCAACATACCATAATACACATTAGCCTCAACAGCTACAATCATGGCAGCGGCACCTAAAGCAGAAAAAAGTAATCCATAAACAATACTTTTTTTGTATCCCCAAGTACCTATTAAATCTTTATTTTTTAAATTACCGAAAGCAAATAAAAGTAGAGCCCCTAAATAATAGGCCGTGTAAAACGCAAAATCTATTAATTGCGATTGGAACTGGTCCAAACTAAAATACGTTTTACAAAAAGGAATAAAAATATTGTTTCCTGCAGCAATAAATCCCCAGAAAAAAAACACAACCACAAGGGTATATAAAGCGGGATAATTGGTTTTTTGATTCAGATTACTCATCAGTAAGTAAAAGTTAGTTTTGTTTTAAGATTCAAATATAATAAAGGTTCATGCTATTTTTTTATTATTCCTAAAAT
The DNA here is from genome assembly GCA_963595625.1 of Lachnospiraceae bacterium. Taxonomy (GTDB): domain Bacteria; phylum Bacteroidota; class Bacteroidia; order Flavobacteriales; family Flavobacteriaceae; genus Flavobacterium. Next base: position 1,730 of record CAVBJB010000376.1, read on the forward strand.
ATCATTTAAAAATCTTATTTTTGTCCTTGTAATAACATCATTTAAACATGAAGAAATTTATATACATATTAGGGTTAGCCGCATTATTATCAAGCTGTGACGACGGAGATTTAGTACTAGAAAATCTAAATTTTAGCAGTGTAAATATTGCACGTTGTACAAACCAAGCCCTACCAACAGGTAAATTGTTTAAAATTAACGGTTCAGAATTGTTGTTAATAAACATTCCTTACACCCTTTTTAACAATACAACCTCAACAGCTGAGAATCCTAAAATACATACTTTATCTACAAACCAAGCTTTTTACCGCAAATACACTTCAGCTGTAAACAACAATGTAATTTGTAGCGACATCCCACCTGCAACTCCAACCGTACAAAACGAATGGGTAGCTGCCCCCGGTGGTACAATTGAGGTTATTACAACAGAAAAATATACGTTAAATACAACAACCAATACAAGTGAGTTAACGGGATATTCGCATGTAATCCGTTTTAAGAACGTACAATTTTCTAACGGAACCAACGCCATGGTTTACGA
>CAVBJB010000377.1:0-2264 GCA_963595625.1 Lachnospiraceae bacterium
ACTATAAACTTTATGCATTAACCTACTGTATTACTGCTACTATTTTTAACCTTATTAAGCTGTACCCATAAAAAAGAATACGAAAAAGGCTTTACTATACAAAACAACGATACTCTTCAAATTGAGGAAGACCCAAACTCTAAATTTATAATTCAACCTGGTAGAGTTTTAGCGACCAATAATCCGGATTATAAAATTACTTCCCTGTTAAAACTCAATTATAATCCAGATACAAAAAGGTATTTTTTAGGAAATACGGATTTTACAGAGCCTACCAAGAGTATAATTTTGACGATGAAAAAAGGGATAAATTAAATAATTGGAATGAAAATATAGTACCCGGTTTTAGAGCCGAGTATGGCTACAATTGGGTAAATATCTCCATTTACAACACCGCTCAAAAACAAAATAAAGAACTTTTTAAATCACCTGTTTTAATTAAAACTTTATACTACCCTAGCGTATCGCTGGATACTTTAAACGGAAAACCTATAAGTAGAAATTACATGTTACTATCGGTTTACGATGAGGATACAAATAAAGATCAAAAAATAAATTCAAAGGATTTAAGACGTTTTTATCTGTATAACGAGTCTGGCGAAGTAATTAAAAATATAGTGCCAAAAAATTATAATGTATTTAAATCCATCTACGATAAAACATCAGATTACTTGTATGTATACGCTAGAATCGACGAAAATAAAAATGGAAAGTCCGAAAGTACAGAACCTATAAAGGTATTTTACATTGATTTAAAAAATCCAGAAGATATTGGAAATGTCTATTAAATAAAAAAGCTCAAGAAATAAATTTCTTGAGCTTTTTTTCATCAAAGGTATTTCTTTATTTTTTAATCAACTTTTGAACGGACTTACCGTCTTGTGCAGTAATTTCAACCATATAAGTACCGTTTTGTAAAGCGGCAACATCCAAGGTTGTTTCATTGCTATTTAAATCTTTAGATAAAACCTCTTGACCTAAAACATTTAAAATACGAACATTATTAATTGTTGTAGAATGAGATAAGTTTAAAATTTGAGACGTTGGATTAGGGTACATTTTAACTGGATTTTTATCAAAATTGTTTAAAGATAAAGTTCCAGTAATTGTTACATAATCTACCACTATAGAGTAACCATATAATGCCTCACCTTCAATAGCAACTTGATAAACGTTACTTGGTAAGGAATATATACCGGCACTAGTCCAATTAGTAACATTTTGACGTAATGCAGCTAATTCTATCCAAGCACCGCTTGCACTAGTTTTATAATATATTCTTAGCCAATTTAAATCTGACCCCCAAAGTCTATTTATATAATAAAATTCCAAATTAATATTAGAATAATTTGACAATTCTAAAACTGGGCTTACTAATTTAGTTCGATCACTACTAAAAGATTGAGCAGAAAAATTTGCAAACCTTGAACCATTATAAGCGGAAGTAACACCTCCGCTTGAAGAAGTACTCACAAATGTCCAAGGCATAGCATAAACTTCTTGAATTTGAGACCATTGGGATAAAAAATTAGAATTTTCCTCAAAACTCTCGATAAATGGTAAACTTGTTACCTGTGCACTAGTAAAAAATGTACCGCATAAAAACAAAGCAGTATTGAATAGTAATTTTTTAAACATATTTATGTATATTAAGATTAATATTATTAAAAATAACATTTATTAACTTAATAAAAAAAATAAAAATTACTTTTTTTGCAATTATTAGTTATACCTTAGATTTTTTAATCCAAATAACATGCAATTAAAATTTAAATTACTATTCGCGTTTATATTTTTCAGTATATATATACAAGCTCAAAATTATACTGAGCAATGGAAAAAAGTAGAAGATTTAGAAAAGGAGTCAAATTATAAAGCAGCTTTTAAGGAAATCTCTAAAATTGAAAAAAAGGCAATTAAAGAGGATAACAAATCTCAAAAAATAAAATCACTTTTATATTTAGCTAAGTATAATAATGTTTGGGTAGAAAATTACGAACAAACCTTTTTTAATACGATTAATAAAGAAATAAAAAAAGCCAAAGCACCTTACGCTAATTGGCTAAACTACATTGCAGCAAAAACGTTGAAGGATTATTATACATATAATCAATATAAAATTTCTAGTAAAGCCAATTCGGATTTAAAGGATAATTGGGATTTAAAAACTTGGGATAAAAATAAATTTAATAAGGAAATTACTCATTACATAGAAAACTCCATTGCAAATTCAGAAATTGTTAAGAATATCTATCTTACAGATT
>CAVBJB010000378.1:0-479 GCA_963595625.1 Lachnospiraceae bacterium
GGATATACATAGTATCCGTTTTTAGAAAGCTTTTGATATCCGTGTTTTTTTAACGCTTTACCCAACTGAACGATAGTTGAATTGTTTACGTTAATGTTCCCGTAATAGGCTAGTTTGGTAGCTATTTGGGTGGTGTTTAAAAAGGCAGTAGCTGTATTTTTATCTGCTTTTTTAAAGTAGGTTAGGAGTAGCTCTTCCTCTGGGGTTCGGATTTGGTATTGCTCGTTGTTGTTGTTTATCTCTTTAATTTCTTCTTGGTTAAACCAATACTGAAACCCTGCTTGATAAAGATTTAAGGCTTGTTTGTAGCATTTGTTGATATTTATTTTGTGTTGGTACTCAATCTCTAAAACTTCAAAACAAAGAAAACGTCTAGAACCGGTTGTATCGTTAAGAAACTGGCTTGTGTTTACGCTACCCGAAAAGGAGGCTCTACGCGGTAGGGTTTCGTTATGATGACCGTAGGCTTTGCGGATGCG
>CAVBJB010000378.1:489-2264 GCA_963595625.1 Lachnospiraceae bacterium
AATCTCAGAACGGTTTAGATTTTCGAGCTCGTCCAGATTAATCAACATGCACTCTGATAAATGGATTAGTGTGTCTTTGTTGTTTGGGTTTATGGTACCCGAAAACAAATAATTTTTTAGTGGTTTAGGGATTAGGTTTTCCATCCATGTGGTTTTACCGATACCTTGTTTACCGCTAAAAACAATTACGGTTTGGTTGATAATTTTATCATTCAACACACAAGCTACCATAGCGACAAACCATTTTTTAAAACAGGTGATCCAGAGTTCTTGTTGGGTTGTTGTAATGGTATTGGCTAGTTGGGTGATGTAGTCATGTGCTAGGTCTATTTCTTCCAAATTATCAAAATAATCTTTGAATGGGTCGTATTGCAAGCAATAATCCGAATAGAGCAAGTTTCTTAACGCATTTATATTACACTTTACTTTAGCCTTTAAAACCTCCCTTAAAATGGAATTTTCTACGAAATCGGTTATAGGTTTAAAAGCCCCACCTGACCTCCCCAATTGGGAGGAATTTATATTACGGTATTCTAGTTTTCCGGATATGATGTTGTACCTAAAGTTGTACCTTTTGTTAAGGAACATTTCGAGGCGGTCTATGGCCGCAGGTCTATCTTCTTCGTCGTCTTCGATGTTGGGTCCTTCGACTCCGCTCAGGGATCGGTTTACGTTTTCGGTTGGGGGCTGTTTGGTTATTCTTCCAAAATCATTTCCTTTTGTTTTACTTTTATTTGGGTTTAAAAAATTGGGATGGTTGATGTGTTGAGTAAAGGTTCCGAATTCAGATGTATGTGCATAACCGCTTTTAATGGCGTTTTCGACCTCGAGGGTATTGTAATTAAAATTGTTTAAAATGAATTCTTGTGTTTGTAGAATATCTACCCCAAAACGATTGAGGTTGCAGGCTAATTGATATACAAAATTATTTCGGTTACCCTCAACGAAACTAATTTTTTGTTCTGTGAATTTAAGGGCTTGATCCAATACAGTATCAAGATCCTTAAGGTGTAAGGGTTTATTTTTTCCTTGAGTATGGATTTGTGTTTGTTCTTTTTGTGAGCCATTACAATTAAAGATTAGCGCGTTTGGATTGTAAAAGATTTCAGGATCATACGAGAAAAAGCAAAGTCTAGAGATGTCTTTACCGGAAACATCGATTTGAATGTTTAGTTTTTCTTGATAGAAATTTTTAACCAGGTTATAAGAATCTTTATGCTCTTTAGCCGATGTATCTACTTTTACAAAAATTTTAAGCCCGTTGTTTGATGGGGAAATAAAAGCCACAAAAGTGGCTTCTATCTCTATGGCTTTTGCTTTAAGGTTTTGAACGGTTTTTAGATCTAATTTGTCTATGTCTAGTACAATGATTTGGTTATAGTGCTCGTAGGAATCTGCTTTACGTCCGGATTTAAAACTGGCAGAAGGAGTGAAGGCCGGAAGGGCTTTTTTAGCTCTTTCGTAAGCTTCTAACTTTTCATTTTCGAGGGACTTGCGTAAATACACGATTTGGTTTTTGTACGTACCTTCTTTAATTTGTTGAACGACTTGCTCTATGGAAAGTTGATTTACAACCTCGTTGAAATTTTGAAATACTGTAAACTTCATAGGCTTTGTTTTTTAATTACACATGAGTTTTAAGCTTTTAGATTTATTTTCTTTTTTTGAAAGCCTTGTTGTAGTGTTCTTCTAGAAGTTTTTGAACATCAGCCATTTTATAATAGATTTTAGAACCTACTTGAGAATAGGAGATTTTACCTTCGTCTCTCCAGGAT
>CAVBJB010000379.1:0-2251 GCA_963595625.1 Lachnospiraceae bacterium
CTTTCCAAGCTGCTTTACCAGAATTCGAAAAAAGAAATACAATGGTAATTGGAGCATCTTGTGATACTAACGAAGTACACTTTGCTTGGTTAAACACTCCAAAAGATAACGGTGGAATTGAAGGTGTAACTTACCCAATTTTAGCTGATACAACTCGTAACTTATCTAATGTTTTAGGTATTTTAGATGTTGAAGGAACTGAATACAACGAAGAATTAGACACTGTTTTAATCAGCGGTTCTAACGTTACTTACAGAGCGACTTACTTAGTTGACGAAACTGGTAAAATTTTCCACGAAGCAGTTAACGATATGCCATTAGGACGTAACGTAAACGAATTTATCCGTTTAATCGACGCTTACACTCACGTACAAACTCACGGTGAGGTATGTCCTGCAAACTGGGAAGAAGGTAAAGAAGCTATGTCGGCTGACAGAAACTCTACTGCTGAATACTTAGCTAAAAACTAAGTTATAAAATTTTAATCCAAATTCTCGATTCAAGTTAATCTTGAATTTGGATTTTTAACCCTTAATTTATTTAAAAATGTTATTAGAATTAGATCAAGATATCTTACAAGAAATTGTATCATCAAACAGCAAAGTAGCTGTACAATACTCAGCTTCATGGTGTGGAAACTGCCGTATCATGAAACCAAAATTCAAAAAAATGTCTACTGAAAAAGAAGATGTTACTTTTGTAATTGTAGATGCTGAAAAATTCCCAGAATCAAGAAAATTAGCTAACGTGTCTAACTTACCAACTTTCGCAACTTTTGTGGATGGTAAATTAGTTAACGAAACACAAACTAACAAAGCTGAAGTATTAGCAGAGTTAATTAACGAAATTGCATAATTAAAACATGAAATTACCTGTAATTAAACATTTAACTCAATTTATTGAGGAGAATGATCAAGACTATGTAAACGAAGCTATTGAAGTTTTAGAAGCTTTATGTGAAGTTCCTTCTTTAAAAGACGAAGAGTTAGACGTAATTGCTGAATTAATTTCTAATATGTACGGTGCTATTGAGGTTGATAAAATGATCAAAGAAGGTACACCTAAAAAAGAAGCTTTAAACAACTTCATGCAAAGAGTATTAGGCTCTATCGATAAATAATATTTATTTACCTACTTAGATATTAGCTCGTAATAAATTGTTTCACAACATTTTGTTACGAGTTTTTTTATACCCCTATTTTACTTCTTCCTAAATTTAAATTTATGCTGATTTTTAATTTATAATCCCTATTTTTGATTAGACAAAAATCAATCATTATGGCAAAAATTACATTAAAAGGAAACACTATCGAAACCGCTGGTAACCTACCAAATCTTCAAACTAAAGCTCCAGCTTTTGAACTTACAAATGCTAAACTAGAAACAAAATCATTAAAAGATTTTGAAGGAAAAACAGTAATTCTAAACATTTTCCCATCTATCGATACTGGAGTTTGTGCAGCCTCTGTTAGAACTTTCAATCAAAAAGCAACAAGTTTAGAAAATACAGTTGTACTTTCTGTATCTAAGGATTTACCATTTGCCTTATCTCGTTTTTGCGCTGCTGAAGGAATTGAAAATGTAGAGACTTTATCAGATTTTAAATCTCAAGATTTTGGTAATAATTACGGCGTAACAATCACTACAGGTCCATTAGCAGGATTACACTCAAGAGCTATTGTAGTGATAGACCCTAAAGGTACGATTACTTATACAGAACAAGTGCCTGAAATTGGACAAGAACCCGATTACGAAAAAGCTTTACAAGCCATTAAATAACATCACTTTTTGAAAAATTTTATTATTGGTAGAATTAAAAGTGTGAAATATGCTGTTAAAGGAATGTTCCTATTAGCTACGACCGAACATAGCGTTATTTCACAACTTTTAATAGGAATTTTAATTACCTTTGCAGGGTTTTATTTCGAAATATCTACTACAGAATGGATGCTACAAATTTTCTGCATTGGGCTTATCATTACTGCAGAAGGTTTAAATACGGCCATCGAGGCTATTTGCGATTATATACAACCTAATTTTGATCCTAAAATAGGTTTCATCAAAGACATTGCTGCAGGAGCCGTATCCTTTGCCGCATTCTTTGCCATAATAATCGGAGTTATTATTTATTACCCAAAACTCTTTTAATTTAAAATATTAATAATGTCGAAAACATCTGCTAAAAATCAAGCTGATAAAAAAAATACTTCTAAATTTTCATCAAACCGAATAAGCTACATCGGGCTTATTT
>CAVBJB010000380.1:0-2236 GCA_963595625.1 Lachnospiraceae bacterium
ATTTAATTTATATGGTGTTTTGTACGGTTACATCGTATCTATGTTTTTATATTTTGCAGTAGTTTTTTTCTTTTATGTATTAGATTCAAAAGCTATAAAAAAAGATTTTATTTTCAGAATATTTAAAAGATAAATCAATTTAAAGTCGCGGTTTCTAATATTTTTTGAGATTTCGTTTTTTATCCTTTTACGTAACGCTTTATTTTCTTCTTTTAAATTATTTTGTTTGTAAGCTTTTTTTAGAATTAAATACGTGCTGTAATTTATTTTTCTAGAAAAATTTGAATTCTCTAAACTGGATTGGTATAAGGATTTTGGAAGAATTCTTTTTTGTACTAAAATGGCATCAATAAATTTAACTTTATACATACGGCTTGCTCTTATCCAATAGTCAAGATCTTCGTATTCTAGATTCTCATCGTATCCACCTAATTCTTTAAAGATTTTAAAATTCATTAATGCGCTCACACTGCAAAGTTTATAGTTTTGGCTCAATACATCTACATAAGCATTTTCATTAAAAGGTTTGTTAAGTACTTTATTATCACTATCAACTGGATAATAATAATTTAAATGTTCTCTTTTTTGATTGATGACTTCGCAATTTCCGTAAACAGCAAAATATTTTTCTGAATCTAATTTTAAATAGGCATTTATTTGTTGTTCGATACAATGGGGTAACAAAAGATCATCTGCAGCAAGATCAATTATATAATCAGCCTCAACAAAAGAGAGTATTTGATTAAATGATTTTGTAATTCCTAAATTAGTTTTATTTTTAAGGAATGTTAAAGATGTGTTAGTAGATAGGTATTCAGCTATGACATTTTGAGATTGGTCCAAACTACAATCATCTATTATAACAATTTCAATATTTGGATACGATTGTTTTTGTACAGATCGTATGGCCTCAATCACAAATTTTTCATGATTAAAACAAGAAATTACAACACAAACTTTAGGTTGAGTTAGCATAAATAAGAATGGGTTTAAAAAAAACAAAAATTGCTTTAGTAGCCTATCATTTAAATTTTGGAGGTTTAGAAAGGGTAACCTCTTTACTAAGCAAAATGTTTGATGAAAATGAGATTGATGTTACTGTTATTTTGTTAGAAAATACAGTTCGTTATCCTGTATTTGGTAAACTTAAAATATTTTCAACCAAATCAAAAATAGGTAAATATTTTGAGTTAAGAAGTTTTCTTTTAGAAGAAAAATACGATCTAATAATCGATCAAAGATTTAGATTAAACTTAAAAATGGAATTGTTTTGGCACTTTTATATCTACAAAAATCAAAAGGTTGTTTATACCATTCATAGCTTTGATTACAAAAAATACATTCCAAACTTTTTTTTAAAACTTACTTTTAATAAAACTCAATATATTTCTGTTTCCAAAAAGATTGAAAATGAAGTCAAAAAGGTTTTTCCTCAAATAAATTGTGAAACCATTACAAACCCAATCGACCATTATACTCAAAGTGCGAAACTTAACAATCAAGATCATCAAAAATATATTGTTTTAGTAGGCAGATTTAGTACGGATAATGTAAAGCAAGTAGATGTAGCTTTACGTATGTATGCTAAAAGTATTTTACCAGAGAAAGGGATTGATTTTTATATTCTAGGCGATGGACCTCTTTTGCCGTTTTATCAAAATATAGCAAATACTTTAAACATTAATAATAGGGTAAATTTTTTAGGTTTTGTAAGTAATATAACAGATTATTTATCTCAAGCTTATTGTACTGTTTTAACATCAAAACACGAAGGCTTTCCTATGGTTTTGGTAGAATCTCTACAGGTAGGCACACCCGTAATTTCATTTGATTGTAATTCAGGTCCTAGTGAAATTATCGAAAATAATGGATTTTTAATAGAAAATCAAAACGAGGAAGATTTTATACGTGCTTTAAATAAATTAGTACAAGATCAAGAAATGTATACTCAATTTAAAAATAATGCAGTAAATTCCGTACAGAAATTCAATTTTGAACAAACATTTAAAAAATGGAAAAATTATCTGAATCAACAGTTTCATATAAAATTATAGAAATCCCTAAAATCTCTGATCCGCGAGGAAATTTAGCTGTAATTGAGAATGATGTGATTCCTTTTACCATGAAGCGTGTATATTACCTGTATGACGTACCAAGTGATGCCGAGAGAGGGGGCCATGCACATAAAAACTTACAACAATTTTTGATTCCGCTTTCGGGTAGTTTTGATGTTTTA
>CAVBJB010000381.1:0-2232 GCA_963595625.1 Lachnospiraceae bacterium
GAACATACCAGACTCAGCCGATTTTAAAATCGTAAATCTTCCAGATCTTTGTGTATCTAAAGGATGGTTTGACAGTTCGGTTAGTTTTGGAGAACCAGGATACGAGGATAGAGAAACTATTTTAAATGGATTACAAACAGCCGCTAGATCTGGTTTTACAGGAGTAGCATTACAACCTAACGCTAATCCGGTAATCGATAACCAATCTCAAGTATATTTTGTTAAATCTAAAGCGGCTAATCAAGCTACAACTTTATATCCAATTGGAGCGTTTACTAAAAACAGCGAAGGATTAGATTTAGCTGAAATGTTTGATATGCAAAATGCAGGAGCGGTTGCCTTTGGAGATTATCAAAAATCAACTTCTAATGCAAACTTGTTAAAAATAGGATTACAATACACTCAAGATTTTAATGGATTAGTACTGGCTTTTTGTCAAGATAAAACCATTAAAGGTAATGGTGTAGTGCACGAAGGTATTGTATCTACAACCTTAGGACTAAAAGGAATTCCTGCCTTAGCAGAGGAGTTAGAAATTGCGCGTAATTTATTTTTACTAGAATATACAGGAGGTAAATTACATATTCCAACCATTTCTACTGCAAAATCTGTTGAGCTAATTAAAGAGGCCAAAGCTAAAGGTTTACAAGTTACATGTAGCGTAGCTGTGCATAATTTAGTATTAACGGATGATATATTAACCGAATTTGACACGCGTACAAAAGTTTTACCTCCGGTACGTTCAGAGGAGCATCGTAAAGCTTTATTAAATGGTGTCTTAGACGGAACAATTGATGTAATTACCTCAGACCATAATCCGTTAGACGTAGAACTTAAAAAAATGGAATACGACAAAGCAAAATTCGGGACTATTGGTTTAGAATCTGCATTTGGAGCATTACAAACCGTATTACCTACAGAGGTTATCATCGATAAGTTAACCGCAGGATCTAAAATATTTTCTGCACAACAATCCGTGATAGAGGTAAATCAAAAAGCAAACATCACTTTATTTAATACAACAACAGCTTATACGTTTACCAAACAAAACATACAAGCAAAATCTAAAAATGCTATTTTCTTAAACCACCAATTAAAAGGTAAAGTTTATGGTATTTATAATAATCAAAAATTAGTAGTTAATGAGTAACAATTTTGAAAAGTTAGACAAACAAGCAGAGGAAGGATCAAACATTGCGATCGTAGCCTATATTACCTTATTAGGAACTATCATTGCAATGTTCATGAACATGGAAAAGAAAAATACATTTGCCTCTTTTCACGTGCGCCAGGCTTTAGGCTTAAACATTATTTTTTACGGTTTGGCTTATATCATCGGGAACATTGACAGTTGGATTGCATCTGCTGCCTTTTACGTTTTCTTTATAGTACTTTGGATTTACGGATTCTCAGGAGCTATTCAAAAAAATAAAACTGAAATACCTTTTGTTGGAAAATATTTCCAAAATTGGTTTAAAAATATCTAATATATGTTACAAACAAACTTATCTGTCGACTATATTTTTAGGGAGCCTAAAGAAATAAAAACGACAAATCCTGTAATTATTTTATTGCACGGATACGGAAGTAACGAGCAAGATTTATTTTCTTTTGAAGGAGAATTACCTCATGATGCTTATATTATTTCTGCTCAAGCGCCATATACGCTTCCAGGAAGTTTTGGTTTTGCGTGGTATTCTATAAATTTTGATGCGGCTATGAACAAGTTTACAGACGACGAACAAGCCAAATCTTCGCGTGATTTGATCGCAAACTTCATAGATGAGCTAATTCAGACCTATCCGATAGACGCAAATAACATAACACTTATCGGTTTCAGTCAAGGCGCAATATTAAGTTACGCCATAGCAATGACGTATCCAGAAAAGGTAAAAAATATCGTGGCATTAAGTGGTTACTTCCACCCTATGATTATGCCAGAGGATTTTAAAGAGAATCCAAAAATTAAGAATGTAAATATTTTCGCATCACATGGAACTGTAGATCAAGTAATTCCGATTGAATGGGCAAGACAGACACCTAAAATATTTGAAGCTCTAAACTTAAAAATTGAATATAAAGAGTATCCCGTAGGTCATGGAGTTGCTCCTCAAAACTTTTATGACTTCCAAAAATGGCTAATGTCAAAATAAGATATATATAAAAATATTTATTCAAATCCGCACTAGTGCGGATTTTTTTTTACCCCATACTCATTTTTACGATTTTATT
>CAVBJB010000382.1:0-2225 GCA_963595625.1 Lachnospiraceae bacterium
ATAATAGACCATATAATGCTCCAGCAATAAATCCGTAGTACTTTTTATAATTTTTCAAATGTGTTTGTGGGTTAGTTAATAGATTAGGTCTAAAAATAAAAAAAGCTTCTAGATAAAACTAGAAGCTTTTAAATTATATTCTCTTAGAGATAAATTGATCAATTGGTTTTATATATATAGCCAAAATAGTAAAGGCTAATAAAATAAATAAATAGTGCGTGCTCAAAAATAAATCCGCATACGATAAATTGCCTTTAGAGAATCCCAAAATAAATAGCACTTGTGCACCATAAGGCAATAACCCTTGTATTATACAGGCAAAAATATCCATAATAGTGGCCACTTTTCTTCGGTCTAAAGTAAACTTATTGGCTATATCCTTAGCAATAGGTCCGGCTACTACAATACTTACTGTATTATTTGCAATTGCCATATTAATAAACCCTGTAATTAAACCAACACCTAACTCTGCTGATTTAGCAGATGTAATAAATTTTTTAATTTTAGAAACCAAGTAATTAATTCCCCCCTCTTTATCTACCATTGCGGCTAAACCTCCGGTAAGTAAGGATAAAATAAAAATTTCCGTCATACTTGTAAATCCAACGTAAACCTCCTTTAAATATGTTACCCATGAAAACGAGTTTAATATTAAACCTAAAATACCAGAAAGTAAAACTCCTAAAAATAAAGTGACAAAAACATTAAGACCAACTACCGCTAATATAATAACTACTAGATAAGGGATAATAGTCCAATAATTTACTTCTTTTAAAGCAATAGTTTCAGAAATTGGATCTGTCATAAGTCCTACTATTAAAAGTAAAACTGCTGCAATAACCGCTGCTGGTAAAGCAATGTATAAATTAATTTTGAATTTATCCTTCATATCGCACTCCAAAGACTGTGTAGCAGCAATTGTAGTATCCGAAATTATCGAAAGATTATCTCCAAACATAGACCCTCCTAACAATGCTCCAGCTAACAAGGGTAAAAGCTCTGGAGTTACCTCGCTAAAACCTACAACTATTGGACCTAAAGCAACAATACTCCCCACTGAAGTTCCAGAAGCTGTAGATAAAAAAGCTGCTATTAAAAAAACACCAAGGGGTAAAAATCTAAGATCTAAATATTCCAATCCTAAATTAACGATAGCATCGACTCCACCTATTTTTTGAGTTACCACTGCAAAAGCACCTGCTAATAAATAAATAATACACATGGTTACAATTTTGCTATCGCCACAACCGGCAATAAACGTATCCATTTTATCATTTAAACTGCCCTTATATAAAAGCACAGCGGTAACAATACCAATAACTACAGCAATTGGAGACGGTATGGTATAAAAATCTTCAGTAATTAACCCAAAGGCTAAAAATGAAATAACAAATATTGCAAAAGGCAATAAAGATAAAATTGATGATTTTGAGGTAGTATTTGTGTCCATAAAAAAAGTTAACACACGACCACATTTAAAAGAAGAAACAACATTTTTTCCAGCTTACTGGCTTATCGTTTTAGCACCTTGCTTGTTGTTGCAGGTTGCTATCTCCCAAATGAGATTCGTGATAATTACGGGTGCAAATATATAAAAAAATTACATAAACGTTCAAAATTATTATTTTTCTGCATCTAAATTTTCCTTCTTCTGCTCAAAACAATTTCTATCGCTGTTAATATGATACGTATAATTGGTACAAACAATAATATCATTCGCATCAAAATGCTTTACTATACCGTTTTTTTCTAACACCACAACCCAACACGAATTTTGGTGCATTCCATAATCAATTAAAAAAATACAATGACCTTTACCCAGAGGCGTATCTACAAAAATGGTTGGCGTTAATTGCAAAATCATAACATATAAATTTGTACCTAAATTAGGTAACTATTACTATGTAAGTAAACGTGCTTAAGTGTAAAAACATATAAATAAAATGTTAATATTAGGGCGTTTCCCCAGCCTATAGGCATTGGGTCGCACTTTACGCTATATCTTAGTTTAAACCCGCAGGATTAAACCTGTGGGTTTAAACTAAGGATACCGCTGCAATTGCTAACGCGCTGCGCCGTATATAAAATTTTTTATTTCACCAAAATCACAATTCCGTTTGGTAACATAACTTCAATACTTTCTATATCTAAGTCCATACCTTTTAACAAAAAAAATAAAATGAATGATTATATAAAAATATGTTTATATAGAAGTGGTATTCATG
>CAVBJB010000383.1:0-2222 GCA_963595625.1 Lachnospiraceae bacterium
GAAAAATACGGTATCATTTATCTACCTAAATTCTATATTAATTTTGAGAATACTAAAGCTAGAGATGCTTATAAAGATGTTGCTTTAGAAGTTGAACGTTTAAAAGAAGCTAACGTTAAAGGTTTAATCATGGATTTACGTGATAACGGAGGAGGTTCTTTACAAACAGTAGTTGATATGGTTGGTTTATTTATAGATAAAGGACCAGTTGTACAAGTACAAAGTTCTAACTTACGTAAGCAAGTTTTAAATGACGAAAACCCTTCAGTACAATGGGATAAACCTTTAGTTGTATTAGTTAATCAGTTTTCCGCATCAGCATCAGAAATTTTTGCTGCAGCAATTCAGGATTATAATCGTGGGATTGTAATGGGATCTAAACATACTTTTGGAAAAGGTACTGTACAGAACATGATCGATTTAAATAGCTTAATGCGTAAAAGTACTTTTGGTGATATGGGAGCTTTAAAAACTACCATTCAAAAGTTTTATAGAATTAACGGTGGTTCTACTCAAATAAAAGGTGTTGAAAGTGATATTGTACTTCCGGATCGTATGTTATACATTGATACAGGAGAGCGTGACATGGACAAAGCTTTACCTTGGGACAAAATAGAACCGTCTAGCTATAAAAAATTAACTAATAATTTTGCACCTGTTATTGAGGCTAGTAAAGCTAGAATTAAAGCAAATAGTCAATTTAATCTAATTGATGAGAATGCTAAGTTAATTGCAGCAAGACAGAAAAAAGATATCGAAAATTTAAGCTACACTAAATACAAACAAGAACAAAAAGCAAACGAGGAAAAAGTAGCTAAGTTTAAAGAAATTTCTAAGTATAAAAATAACTTAACTTTTGCAGCCTTAAATTACGAGAAAAACATAATTGCTAAGGATACTACGCATAAATCTAGAGTTGAGGCTTGGCACAAACAATTAAATAATGATGTTTATATAGAAGAGGCGGTAAATGTTTTACATGATTTATCATCAAAGTCAAAAGCTTCGAGTACTAAAACATCAACAACAAATACTAAAAAATTCCTAGGAATATTTTAAGAATATGACAAGTACATCCAAGTCATTAACAACTTTAGCGCTTCAAAAATTTTTTAAAAGTTTTTGGGGCGCTTTTAGTTTGGGTTTTATCGTCTTATTAAGTTTAATATCCGTATTTGCTTATTTTATTGTTCCAGATAAATCGCAAAATGCTAATCAAATGAATTTAAGTATACACTCTAAATCACCTGGATTTACTGTGACCATGCTAAAAATTCCTGATTTTAATAAACCTAATAAAACTATTGAGGAGTATTTTTTGGGAGAAAAGTACCCCGATACCTATATCCCAATTTCTAATTATAAATTAGATCAATCTTATTTGTATTATACTGAATATAGTGATCAATTACAAGGGGTTGAAAAATCTATTCCGATTAATGTACTTTCGCAGAATCCTTCTTCCTTTAAAACAGAAGATGTAATTGCTAAACGTACTTTTATTTTAGGAACAGATAAATACGGTCGCGATTTATTTTCTAGATTAATTATAGGGAGTAGAGTGTCCTTAAGTATAGGTTTTGTAGCTGTTTTTATTTCCTTAGCTGTAGGTATATTTTTTGGATCGATAGCTGGTTATTACGGAGGTAAAGTCGATGCTTTTATTATGTGGATTGTTAATATTGTATGGTCTATACCCACCTTACTTTTAGTTATTGCAATTACTTTAACTTTAGGGAAAGGATTTTGGCAAGTATTTATAGCTGTAGGTTTAACAATGTGGGTTGAGGTTGCCCGTGTAGTTAGAGGCCAAATATTATCTTTAAAAGAGGCACAATATATTACAGCGGCTAGAGCTTTAGGATATTCTGATTCTAGGATAATTATAAAACATATTTTACCAAATTGTATGGCTCCTGTAATTGTTATATCAGCTGCTAATTTTGCATCTGCTATATTAATGGAGAGTGGCTTAAGTTTTTTAGGTTTAGGTGCTCAGCCTCCAATTTCGAGTTGGGGCGGTATGATTAAAGATCACTATAGCTATATTATTTTAGGAAAAGCGTATATGGCGCTTTTACCTGGCATAGCCATGAGTTTATTAGTATTAGCATTTATGCTGATAGGGAATACCCTTCGGGATGTTTTTGATGTTAAAAGTTAAAAGGTCTTGAGTTTTACTCAAGACCTTTTTTTTATTTTAATTTCGATAACTCTATTAA
>CAVBJB010000384.1:0-2202 GCA_963595625.1 Lachnospiraceae bacterium
ATACTCTACTTGCGTGTATTAAGAATATAAACACCCAAATGGCGCTTATCCACGGGAACCATTTAATTTCAGGAAATGCTCCTAACCATTCTGCCAATATATATAAAAATAGAACCCCAATTACTAGCGTAATTAAATGGGATAGAACTCCTTTTTTTTGAGAAGCTCTTTTACGTGCATATTCAAATAATTCAAACTGTTCCTTATCCATAACCGTTTCTTTTTAATTAATATAAAGATACAAAAAAAGAGGCTAAAAGCCTCTTACATATGTTTATACCGAAACACTGCCTTTAATTGCAGGGTGTGGGTCGTAATTTTCTAATTTAAAATCCTCAAAAGTAAATTTAAATATATCTTTTACTTCAGGGTTAAGAATCATTTTAGGTAGTGGTTTAGGTTCTCTACTTAATTGTAATTCTAGTTGTTCTATATGGTTGTTATATATGTGCGCATCACCAAAAGTGTGTATAAATTCTCCATATTGTAAATCACATACTTGAGCAACCATCATGGTAAATAATGCGTAAGAAGCAATATTAAAAGGAACACCTAAAAATATATCTGCGCTGCGTTGGTATAATTGGCAGGATAATTTTCCGTCTGCTACATAAAACTGAAAAAAGGCATGACAGGGTGGGAGTGCCGCTTTACCATTTGCAACATTTTCTTCGAAAGAAATTGATGTATCTGGTAATACCGAAGGGTTCCAAGCAGAAATTAGCATTCTACGACTGTTTGGATTGGTTTTTAGAGTCTCAATTAATTCTTTAATTTGATCAATTTCTTCACCATTCCAATTACGCCATTGGTATCCATAAATTGGCCCTAGATTTCCTTTTGGATCAGCCCATTCGTCCCAAATTTTAACACCATTTTCTTTTAAATAGCCAATATTAGTATCACCATTTAAAAACCAAAGTAACTCATGAATTATAGATTTTAAATGTACTTTTTTTGTAGTAACTAAAGGGAAACCTTCTTCAAGATTAAATCGCATTTGATATCCAAAAACACTTATTGTTCCTGTTCCTGTACGATCGCCTTTTTGTGTACCATTTTTTAAAACGTGTTGTACTAAATCTAAATATTGTTTCATGGTTAGTAGGTGGTATTAAGCTTCTCTATTGTTTATTTCGTCTCTAATATTTGCTGCTTTTTCATAATCTTCATTCTGAATGGCACTATCAAGTAGCGAATAAAGATCCTCTAAACTAATATTAGAATAGCTGTTTGGATTAGTTTTAGCTGGTTGAGGTTTTTCTACAAAATCATCAACTGTAGATAAAGGCTCATCCGTAGTATGATCGTGACGTGATTGCTCTTCTCCCTTAGGCTTAATTAAAATCCCTGCTTTTTCTAATATGCCTTTATAGGTAAAAATTGGCGACTCAAAACGTAAGGCTAACGCAATAGCATCGGAGGTTCTAGCGTCTATAATCTCTTCGATTCCGTCTCTCTCACAAATTAAGCTAGAGTAAAATACACCATCCACAAGTTTATGAATGATTACTTGTTTTACAACAATATCAAAACGATCTGCGAAATTTTTAAATAAATCGTGAGTTAAAGGTCTAGGAGGGGTAATTTCCTTTTCAAGCGTTATAGCGATTGATTGTGCCTCGAAAGCTCCAATAACAATGGGTAATTTACGGTCTCCTTCAGCTTCATTCAAGATCAATGCGTAAGCACCATTTTGCGTTTGACTATACGAAATACCTTCAATAACTAATTTTACTAAACTCATTTTGTATTTTTTTATTCAGTTAAGCCTTTGGATTAAATTTTAGTCACCTTCAATTTTATTAAAATAAAAGAGTTACTTGCAAATATAAAAATTATACAAGTAACTCTTTAAAATATGTTCACTATTTCGAATTAAAATATGCTAATTAGTTGTTAGCTGCTTTAAATTCTTTAAGTTTCTTAATTAATTCTGGCACAATTGTAAATGCATCACCAACAACTCCGTAGTCTGCTACTTTAAAGAAAGGTGCTTCTGGATCAGAGTTGATAACAACTTTTACTTTAGATGAGTTGATACCTGCAATGTGTTGGATCGCTCCAGAAATACCTACTGCAATGTATAAGTTTGAGGCTACAGGTTTACCTGTTTGTCCTACGTGCTCAGAGTGAGGTCTCCAATCTAAGTCAGATACTGGTTTAGAACATGCTGTTGCTGCTCCTAAAACTTGAGCTAAC
>CAVBJB010000385.1:0-2199 GCA_963595625.1 Lachnospiraceae bacterium
AACATAATTACAATTATTACGTATTAGACAATCCAACTATTAGCGATTTTGATTTTGATCAAAAATTAAAAAAACTACAACAACTGGAAGCTAATAACCCTGAATATTTTGATCCAGCATCTCCTACGCAACGTGTGGGTGGCGGTATAACAAAGAATTTTGAAACAGTTGTTCACCATCACAGAATGTACTCTTTAGATAACTCCTATTCTAAAGAAGATTTGTTAGATTGGGAATCTAAAATTCAAAAACTTTTAGGGAATGTTCCTGTTCAATACGTTTGCGAATTAAAATACGATGGCGCTTCAATAAGTATTACTTATGAAGATGGGAAATTAGTACGAGCTGTTACTAGAGGAGACGGTTTTCAGGGGGATGATGTAACTACCAATATTAAAACTATTCCATCAGTACCTTTACAACTACAAGGAGATTATCCTCAAAAATTTGATATTAGGGGAGAAATAGTTTTACCAATTGCTGGTTTTAATAAAATGAACGAGGCCCTAATAGAAATTGGTGAACAACCGTATTCTAATCCTAGAAACACAGCTTCTGGTAGCTTGAAATTACAAGACAGTGCAGAAGTTGCTAAACGACCTTTGAAGTGTTTATTATACAATACTGTCGGGATAAATGCTATTTTAGAGTCTCAATTTCAGGCATTAGAAAAAACCCGTTCTTGGGGTTTTAACGTACCTAAACATTCTAAACTTGTAAATTCTATAGACGAGGTACTTCAATTTATTGAGTATTGGGATACGGAAAGACATAATTTACCTTACGAAACAGATGGAGTGGTAATTAAGGTTAACAATTTTAACCAACAAGAAGAGCTTGGATTTACAGCTAAAGCACCCCGTTGGGCTATAGCTTATAAGTTTAAAGCTGAACAAGTTTTTACAACATTAGAGTCTATAACCTACCAAGTAGGACGTACTGGGGCTATAACTCCTGTTGCAAATCTTAAACCCGTACAATTAGCGGGTACAATAGTTAAGCGTGCCTCTTTACATAATGCAGATCAAATTGAAAAATTAGATTTACGTTTAAACGATGAAGTTTATGTAGAAAAAGGAGGGGAGATTATCCCTAAAATTGTAGGGGTAGTAGATCCATCCAAAAGAGATATTTTTTCTGTCCCGGTTGAATATATTTCAAATTGTCCGGAATGTAATACACCTTTGGTAAGAAAAGCAGGCGAAGCACAGCATTATTGTCCAAATTATAACGGGTGTGCACCACAAATAATAGGCAGAATTCAGCACTATATATCAAGAAAAGCTTTAGATATTGAAGGTTTAGGAGGTGAAACCGTAGCACTACTATTTAAAAATGGTCTTGTAAAAAGTTACGCTGATTTATACATTCTTAAAAAAGAAGATGTTTTACCCCTAGAACGTATGGCTGATAAATCTGCTGATAATTTAATATTGGGTATTCAAAAATCTAAAGAAATTCCTTTTGAACGTGTACTTTTTGGATTAGGAATTCGTTATGTAGGAGAGACGGTTGCCAAAAAATTGGCTCAGCACTACAAAACGATAGACAATCTCTCTAAAGCATCTTTAGAAGATTTAATTTTAGTAGATGAAATTGGAAGTAAAATTGCAGAAAGTGTAGTTTTATTTTTTAACGATCCAGAAAATATAGAGTTGATAGATCGTTTAAAATCTTACGGCGTACAATTTGATTTAATCGAAAAAGAAGTCGTGTTAGAATCTACTGTTTTTGAGGGTAAAACATTTGTGGTTTCAGGTGTGTTTACTAATTATTCTAGAGACGACATTAAAGCTACTATAGAAGCTAATGGAGGTAAAGTAGGAAGTTCAATTTCATCTAAAACACATTACGTAGTTGCAGGAGATAATATGGGACCGGCTAAATTAGAAAAAGCCAACAAACTAAACATACCTATATTAAGTGAGACTGATTTTGATAAACTACTTAAAGGATAACATCAGTATAAAGCAAAATGCATTACAACTTTATGTTATTTGTAGTATCCTATTTATAATATCAAACTGCATGGATTGGGAAATTATGACTTTAATTTCCCGATCTATTGTAGTGCCTTCAATTTTTTTGTATTACATACAAACTAAAAATAATAAATTAGACTTTTTACCTTTAGTACTTTGTTCTCTATACTTTATTGGAGAAATAATTATACAAACAAAACCAGAAAATTCTTTAAGC
>CAVBJB010000386.1:0-2187 GCA_963595625.1 Lachnospiraceae bacterium
GTTACAGAATTTATTGAGAAAAAAACGTTAGCCTTAGGTTTATTACTTGCAATAACAGCAGCTGGAATTTTTACCATGAGTAAAACACCATCTAGCTTTATCCCTACGGAAGATGATAGTTTTTTAACCTACTCTATGGCAATGCCACCTGGAGCATCCTTAGCTCGTACTAAAATAGTTTTAGATAAAGCCGATAAAATCTTAAAAAAGAGACCAGAAATTGCCGGAATGACTAATATTTCCGGGTACAATACAATAGATGCAACAGCATCTTCGTCCTTTGCCGTAGGGTATATCAATTTAAAACCTATAAAAGAAAGAGGTGATATTAAAGACATTAAAAAAATAATTGAAAATATTAAAGATGATTTATCCCAAATTAACGAAGCTACTTTTCAGGTTTTCGCACGCCCTACAGTTCAAGGATTTGGGGATTTTAGTGGAGTCGAAATGGTTTTACAGGATCGTTTAGGAGGTAAATTTGCTGCGTTTGATCAAGTATCAAAAGATTTTATCAAAAAATTAAATACCCAACCAGAAATTGCAAGTGCTTTCACCTCATTTAATGCAGATTTCCCTCAGTATATTTTAGATATAGACTATGTAAAAGCTAAATCTTTAGGGGTTGATGTGAAGGAATTAATGACAACCATTAAAAGTTATTTTGGTCGTGTGCAAGCGGGGGACTTCTCTAGATTTGGACGACAATATCGTGTGTACATGCAAGCAGATGTTGACTTTAGAACCGATCCCGAAAGTTTTAAAAATATTTTTGTGCGAAATAAAAGTGGCGAAATGCTACCTGCAAACACTTTAATTAAACTGAAAAAAGTATACGGTCCAGAAACAGTAAATAGATATAATCTTTTTAATGCGATTTCTTTAAAAATTACACCTGCAAACGGATTTAGTTCTGGAGATGTACTGTCAGTTATAGAAAATTTAGCTAAAGATTTACCTGGAAACTATTCCTATGAATATACAGGAATGACTTTGGAAGAAAAAAACCAAGGCAATCAAGCGCTGGTTATTTTTGGATTGAGTATTGTTTTTGTTTACTTTTTATTAGCGGCTCAATACGAAAGTTTTATGTTACCACTTGCCATTTTATTAGCTGTACCGACTGGTTTATTTGGAGTTTATACCACTATTAATTTTGTTGGCTTACAAAATAACATTTATGTACAAGTTGGTTTAATTATGCTTATTGGTTTATTAGCTAAAAATGCCATTTTAATAGTAGAATTTGCTTTGCAGAAGAGAAAATTAGGAGCTGAAATAGCATCAGCAGCTATTGAGGGTGCTAAAATGCGCTTACGTCCTATTTTAATGACCTCTTTTGCCTTTGTAGCTGGTTTAATTCCGCTTATGTGGACCGTAGGACCATCCGCGCAAGGAAACCATTCTATAAGTTTTAGTGCTGCTGGAGGAATGTTGTTTGGTGTATTTACCGGAATATTTTTTATACCGGTGCTATTCTACATCTTCCAAAATTTAGACGAAAAACTAAAAGCTAAATTTAAAAACGATTAAAATGAGACGTAATATAGTATATATAAGTTTTCTGTTAGGGAGCGTAATCCTTTTTTCTTGTGCTCCTCAACGAAACTATAAATCCAAAGAATTTAAATTACCCGAAAATTTTAGAGGATCAGATTCAATAAATACAACAGATAGTGTAATTGATATTAAAATATCTTGGAAAGATTTTTTTAAAGATCAACAATTAAATGAGTTAATTGAACAAGGATTAAAAAGTAATTTTGACATTCAAAAATCTTTAAAAAGTATAGAAATATATAACAATAGGTATTTACAATCCAAGCAAGAATGGTTACCAACTGTAAATGCAACTTTGGCAAATCCTTATTATCAATTTAGATCCGAAAATTTTAATAGTAACCCGTCTGCAAATTATTATGCTCAAACCGGGAAAGAAGCTCCAGAGACTATGTTTATGTACTTCTCCCAAAACATTTCTAACATTAACTTAAATTGGGAAATTGACATTTGGGGCAAAATTAAATCACAAAAAGCTGCTAGTTTAGCCAGCTATTTACAAACACACGAGGTTCAAAAATTAGTTCAAACAAATATAGTTTCAAAAATAGCGGAAGGTTATTTCAATTTAATATTTTTAAACGCTCAGTTAGACGTAGCTAAATCAAATTATGAGTTAAATAAGAA
>CAVBJB010000387.1:0-2166 GCA_963595625.1 Lachnospiraceae bacterium
GAATGTAATGGAATATAAAAAGAGCGAGTGCGTAAAGCCCGACGTGTAGAAAACGACGGTAGGAGTTTTTGTACAGGGAACGCCATAAAAAAAACGCCTAGTTGCCTAGACGTTTGGTGTTATAGATTCTCGATCCCGTTGAAGTTTGGGTCTACGATGCGTTTCCACTCGGGGTGTTTTTTAATGTAAGCAAATACCAAGGGGCAAAGCGGGTAGAGGGTGTGGTTGTTTTGCTCTAAATAGTGTAATGTTTTTTCTATTAAAGCGGTTGCAGCGCCACGTCCGGCTAGGGCTTCAGGGCTCTCGGTATGGATGAGCTTAATGAGTTGGTCTTTTTGTTTGTAGTCTATAAAGGCGATGTGGCCGTCTACATTTAATTCGAAACGATTGTTGATTTCGTTTTTAACTACGTTAAGGTTTACAAATTCTTCTTTCATAAAAAATTAGTCTTCTAGGAAGCCGAATTTTCCTTTGTTATAATCGTCAAAGGCTTGTATAAGTTCTTCGTGCGTGTTCATAACAAAAGGTCCGTGTGCGGCTATAGGTTCGTTAATTGGTTCTGCACTTAGTACAAGTACTAGAGCGTCTGTGTTTGCTGTAACGTCAAAGGTTTCGCCTTTGTTTTCCATTAACACAAAATTATCTGTTGGTGCGTTTTCTGTTCCGTTTACTGTTATGTCCCCCTCGATCACTAATAACGCGGTGTTGTAGTGGGCCGGGAAGTTAAAGTTTGTGGTTGTGCCTGCTTTTAAACGTGCGTTAAACATGTTTATTGGTGTAAAGGTTGATGCGGGACCGTTTTGGTTGTTATAGGATCCGGCGATTACCTCGATTACGTTTCCGTTTGGCAGGTTTACGTTTGTAAATTCTTGATTTTTTAAGGCTTGGTACTTTGGTGCACTCATTTTGTCTTTTGCGGGTAGGTTGATCCAAAGTTGTACCATTTGGAAATCTCCTCCTTTTGCGCTCCATTCTTTTTCGTGGTATTCTTTATGTAAAACGCCACTTGCTGCGGTCATCCATTGTACGTCGCCTTCTGAGATTATTCCGCCACCTCCGCTGCTGTCGTGGTGTGCTACACTCCCTTTATATGCAATGGTTACCGTCTCGAAACCACGGTGCGGGTGTACGTCTACGCCACGAGGCTCGTTTGTGGGTGGGAAATAAAATTTTGAATTATAGTCCAACATAATAAAAGGACTCATTCTTTGCATATCTAATTTATATCGACTCGGGATGAAATTATGAACTTTGAAACCGTTACCTACAAAATGTGTTGGCCCTGGGCTAACTACTAATTCTACTTTTTTTGTTGTTGTCATAGCTTGTTAATTTTTATAGTACAAATGTACACTACCGTTTTGGGCTATGAATTGATGTATGGTAAGAAGTTTGCTTTACTTTTTAGTTGCAAGTTCTTTGCGCACTCTACTTAAACTCTCTGGTGTGATCCCTAGGTAAGAGGCTATCATGGTTTGAGGTATGCGCAGGGTTAAATCTGGATAGGTCTTTATAAAGTCTAGGTATCGCGCCTCTGCGGTCCAACTTAATAGGCTGTTGATCCTGAATTGTAGCTGTTTAATATGCTTGTGTAAGAGTTTGGTATTAAAATCTTTAAAGTCTGGGTTTAACTGATCTACTTTTGCAAAGAAAGTCTCGTTTAACATTAAAACAACGGTATCTTCTAGTGCCTGAATATAAAATTCGGACGGTTCGTTAAAATAATAACTTGCGCGGTCGGAGATCAGCCAATTTTCTGGGGCAAAGCTAACGTTGTGTTCTTTCCCTTTTTTATCGATACTAAATTGTCTTAAAAGTCCTTTTTCTACAAAAAATATATGTTTGCAGTTTTGTCCCGGTTCTAAAATAGTTTCATTTTTTTTGATTGATTTATAACTACAAAAATCGATTAAGGTTTGAATGTGTTGCGGTTCTAAATCGAGATTGGAAGTTAAAAATGTGGTTATTCTAGAGGTATTCATTTAAATAAATTTAGTTGTTTAAAGATACAAAATTTAAATTGAATCTTTTATTCGGGATTCAGTCATTAATTTAAACACCAAACAACTTACGCCTATAAGTGTTAATCCTCCGGCAATATAAAAAACATAGGGCCACTTTTCGGTAAAATTTAAAACTGTAAATGCAGAAACTAAAATACTTCCG
>CAVBJB010000388.1:0-2160 GCA_963595625.1 Lachnospiraceae bacterium
CTTTAGGATTTCTCCTCCACTATTTAAGGGGTTTAACTAACAAATTTAATAGCATGAGGTATTTTGATTTATAGAAATTCAAGTTGTCATTATATAAGTATTTTTAAAATTTTACTTTTTACTACTCCTTTATAATTTTAACGAGAAGTGTTTGAATATTAAATATGTATGTTTTTCAGGATTATCTTATTTATTTAGAATTACGAGTACGGAAATGCGTTAGCGGGTGAAGCGGCATCCTTTAGTTTAGTGGCTGAGCTTCTCGAAGCCTGCTAAACCAAAGATATAGCGTAACACGCGACCTGTAGAAAACGACGATAGGAGTTTTTGTACAGGGAACGCCCAGATAGTTATATAAGGTGTTTGAAAAATGAAATAAAACATTAGTTTTGCTTTATAGTTTTTGGAGATGAGAAAATCGGTTTACATTATATATAGTCTGTTAGCTTTTGTAGGAATTGGATGTAATTCTAAATCTGACAACGAAACAGATTCATTAGTTTTTAGATATAATGAAAGTGCTAATATTAGCTCTTTGGATCCTGCGTTTGCAAAGAATCAGGCTAATATTTGGGCGTGCAACCAATTGTATAACGGTTTGGTTCAGCTAACAGATAGCTTAACCATTGCTCCGGATGTGGCAAAACGTTGGGAGCTTTCGGGTGATGGTTTAACGTATTCGTTTACATTACGTAAGGATGTGTATTTTCATAAACATATTGGGTTTGGAACGGATAGTACACGTGCGGTAAATGCTCGAGATGCTGCTTATAGTTTGCTACGCTTAACGGATGAAAAAGTTGCATCGCCTGGTGGTTGGATTTTGCAAAATGTTGATGAGATTAAAGCAGTGAATGATTCGGTTTTAAATATAAAACTGAAGAATCCTTTTCCAGCCTTTTTAGGTTTATTAACCATGAAATATGCAAGCATTGTTCCTAAGGAGATTGTTGAAAATCCGAAAGTTGATTTTAGATCCAATCCTATTGGAACAGGGCCATTTACTTTTAAAATATGGGAAGAAAATGTGAAGTTGGTTTTACGTAAAAATAAAAACTATCACGAAAAAAATAGTTTAGGTGAAACTTTGCCGCATTTAGAAGCGGTTGCTATAACGTTTTTACCGGATAAGCAAGCGGGATTTTTACAATTTATTCAAGGAAAATTGGATTTTATATCGGGTCTAGATCCTTCGTACAAGGATGATATTTTAACGCAATCTGGTTGCTTACAAAGTAAATATCAGGATAAAGTAAAAATGATTTCGGGGCCTTATTTAAATACAGAATATTTAGGATTTAGAATGGATGGTGAGGCTGCTGTTGTAAAGGACAAGCGTATTAGACAGGCTTTAAATTATGGTTTTGACCGTCAAAAACTGATTACCTATTTACGTAACGGCATGGGAACTCCGGCAACTAGTGGTATTATTCCGGAAGGATTACCTGGTTTTACGCCTAAAACGGGTTATGATTTTGATTTTGATAAAGCCAAGCAGTTGGTTTTAGATTATAAAAAAGAATACGGGAATAGTCCTGTTGTTACGCTATCAACCAACGCATCTTATGTGGATATTGCGGAATATTTACAACGCGAATGGCAAAAAATAGGTATTGAATGTAAAGTAGATGTTACGCCACCTTCTACCCTACGCCAGGCGATTGCAACAGGTAAGGTTTCTTTTTTTAGAGCCAGTTGGATAGCCGATTACCCGGATGCGGAAAATTATTTGTCGTTATTTTCGAGTGCTAATTTTGCCCCGAATGGTCCAAATTACACCCATTACAAAAATTCTGCTTTTGACGACTTATATAAACGATCGTTTTTAGAGACGCAAGATTCTAAACGTTTGGATCTTTATAAAAAAATGGATGAATTAATGATTGAGGAGGCTCCAATAATCCCATTGTTTTACGATAAAGTAGTTCGCTTTACTGGTAAAAATGTAGATGGTTTGGGAATAAATCCCCTTAATTTACTGGTTTTAAAAAATGTAAAAAAAACACCAACTAAATAGTTGGTGTTTTTTATTTGCGTTAGGGATTGCAGCGGCATCCTTTTAAAAAGGGCTGAGCCTTACTCAGCCATTTTTAAAAGATATAGCTAAAAGCCCGGCGGTTTTGTGCCTGCGCCCTAAAGGCTGGCACAAAACCGCAACGC
>CAVBJB010000389.1:0-2133 GCA_963595625.1 Lachnospiraceae bacterium
AAAGTATACAATCAATAACTATTTAAGCAATCATTAACTATTAGAATTCTTGAATTTCAAAAGGATAATAAATTTTAAAATATAAGTCTTAAATATCTAAATATCAAATGTCTAAGTTAATATTTTTTATTTTATTTTTAATATTTAGAAGAATAATTATTATGGAAAAAATTATAAAAATCAAAATGAAAACCGTAGTATAAAATTTAAATTCAAACTGTTTTTTTGATTCATTTAAGTTTTCTTCTTCAGTCAGCAATACCTTATTTAACGAGCTGGTGATGTAATTAAGTTGAGAATTTCGCACTAATTCTCTTTCAATATTAGCTTTAGAATTATAAATATTAAAATTCTTTTTATCTTCAATTTTTAAATAAATTTCCGAGAAATCGTCGTAAATACCTTTACGAAGTATACGATCTCCTACATCCTTAGATATTTCTTCTGCTTTAGCTAAATATTCTAGAGCTTTAAGATTATCTCCTTTATAAAAATAAACATTAGCTAAACCTTTTAAAGGATACGCTTGTAAACTTCCCTTACCAACTTGAGAGCCTAAAGTATAAGATAGATTATGATATTTAATTGCGTCTTCAATTTTATTAGCTTGCAACAAACATTTCGCATAATTATAATACACTATGGATGAGTTTATTTGGGCAGCCTTTGTATTCATATTTTTGTAAATATCTAAGGCTTCAACAAAATAAGGAATGGCAATATCGCATCCTAGTTTTTCTCTATAAATTAAACCTTTTAAAGCTGATGTTGATCCTTTTACTAAAATAATAGAGTCTACTTTTGGTAGAGCATCAAATAGAGGTAAATAGTTTTCAATTTGAGCAATTGCTTTTTCATACATACTCATCTGGAAGTATAAAGAAGCTAATTTATTTTTAAGTTTTATGGTATTAAATTGTGTTTTTAAACTATTGTCGTTCGGAATAATTTTATCTGCATTTTCTAATGCCTTTAGGGCGTTAGTATAATCCCTTTTACTCATATATGCATCAGACATTATTATATAATAGCCCGCAACAACGTGCTGATCGGTGTTTTGATCGATTAATTTTTTTGTATCGATAATTACCCGATCAGGATTTTCAAAAATGTCTTTTAATAAATTTTTCCTTAACTCCTCGTTGGTTTGATTCTGTGCCATTAATGGCAAACAAACTAAAACAAATAAAAAGTTTAAAACCAATTTTAAGTTATGCATCATTATTTAATTCCTTCTTTAAAAAATCTATATAAACCGCTGGAGTATTTCCTGTAATTTGTTTAAATACTGTGGCAAAACTACTGTGAGAAGAGAAACCTGAAATTTCTGCCAAATAACTAATTTTATAGGACATAAATTTAGGGTCTGTTCTTAGCTTTAAAATAATATAGTTTATTCGTAAATTGTTAATATACGCATTATAGTTACAGTTGTAATGCATTTTTATTAACTCAGATAAATACTTGGTGTTAGTATCAATATAAGAAGCTAATAATCCTAAGGATATGTCTTTAGAGAGATATTTATTTGTTTTCTCAAACTTTTGCAATCTACTCAACAATTCTTCTTCCAAAGCCTTAGACATTATGCTTACTTTAGCATTAGTAGATACAGGCTCGTGTTCCTCAACAATCTCGGTAATTTCTGTGTTTTCT
Source organism: Lachnospiraceae bacterium (assembly GCA_963595625.1). Taxonomy (GTDB): domain Bacteria; phylum Bacteroidota; class Bacteroidia; order Flavobacteriales; family Flavobacteriaceae; genus Flavobacterium. Next base: position 1,657 of record CAVBJB010000389.1, read on the forward strand.
ATTTTTGGATCTTTAGTAATTTCTATTGCGGTATTCTCGACTGATAAATTTTCATTTGATTTATCATTCTCCTGAGTTAAAGTGGGATTTGTTAATACATTTGAGTCTAACTTTTTATTATACTCTATGTACAATTGTAACTTTTTCTTATAGTTATATTTGGCAATATATCTAACCAAAAAAAACAAAAGTACTAGTAGTAAAATACCTAGTGTACCTGCAACTTTAATAAATTGTGCATTTTGAGAAGATTCATTTTTTTGAATGGTTACTTTTGAATTCTCTTCAATCATGTTGTAAATTACAAGATGACTATCCTTCTCTACTCCATCTAAAACTTCATCGTAAGTTTTTGCTTTTTGAAAGTAATTTTGGGCCTCAATAAATTGATCTGATGCTAAACTAATTTCACCTAAATTATAATAAAGCCCACTTAATACTTTTGCATTATTATAGGGCAACATTAACTGAATAGCT
>CAVBJB010000390.1:0-2124 GCA_963595625.1 Lachnospiraceae bacterium
TATCTAAACCGCTTAATTCTCCAATGTTTTTACCTGCAACTTTAAAAAATAAAGATTCTTTTCGTAAACGTGAACCGTTACACTCAGGACAAACAACTTCATCCATAAAATCTTTTGCCCAACGTTTAAGCGTTGCAGATGCTGCCTCGTCAAACTGATTTTTTATGAATTGCGTTATACCTTCAAAATCTAATTTATAGTCTTTGGTTACACCTAAAGTTTTAGAATGGATGGAGAATTTGTCTTTACCTCCATTTAAAATCATCTCCATTGCTTCAGCAGGAATGCTCTCGATAGGATCAGATAATTTAAAGTTGAATTTTAAGGCAATTATTTCTAGTTGTTTAAAAATCCAAGTGCTTTTTTGCTCTCCAATTGGTGCAAAACCACCGGCTTTAATGGATAATTTTGGGTTCGGGATTATTTTTTCGAGATTAACTACAAAGGTAGAACCTAAACCATTACAGTGTGGACAAGCTCCTTTAGGTGAATTGAAGGAGAAGAAATTAGGTTCTGGATTAGGATATGATATTCCTGATGTTGGACACATTAAATTTCTACTAAAAAAGCGAACATCATCTGCATCTGCATTGTGTTCGTGTACCATCATTACATTATCCCCATGGTACATTGCGGTTTGTATACTCTCTTGTAAACGTTTTAATGCATTTTCAGAGTCGTCTACTAAAAGTCTATCAATTACAATCTCAATATCATGGGTTTTGTAACGATCAACTTTCATGTTGAACTCTAAATCTTTTATTTCACCATCAACACGTACTTTTACAAAGCCTTGTTTAGATATTTGTTCAAATAATTCTCTGTAATGTCCTTTACGCGATCTAATAACCGGCGCAAGTACATTTATTTTTTTTCCTTTGAAGTTTTTTAATAATAGTTCTATAATTTGATCGTCCGAGAAGCTAACCATTTTTTCTCCAGTATTATAACTGTAAGCGTTGCTTGCTCTAGCAAATAATAGACGTAAAAAATCATAAATCTCAGTAATTGTACCAACAGTAGAACGTGGGTTTTTAGAGGTAGTTTTTTGCTCAATAGCGATCACTGGAGATAAACCATCAATTTTATCTACATCGGGTCTTTCTAACCCGCCTAAAAATTGTCTTGCATAAGCTGAAAAGGTTTCGATATAACGTCTTTGTCCTTCGGCATAAATAGTGTCAAAAGCCAATGATGATTTTCCGGAACCCGATAATCCTGTAATTACAACAAGTTTTTCGCGCGGAATTTTTACATCTATATTTTTTAAATTATGAGCTCTGGCTCCTAAAACTTCTATGTTATCTTCTTGATTATGCATAATTTATGGCAAAACGCAAATATACGATTTTTTGGCTTAAATACTGAGTTATCTTTAAAGGTTTAATGTTATAAGAATTTTAAAAAATCACTCAATTCTTAATGCATTTAATTTTTCTCGATAGGTCTCTAAAATTTTAATTTTTTTTACATATCCTAAACATTTTTCGTCCTGGATATAGTATAATTTGTAGGTACCACTTTCCGAAAATTTATTCATAATACTCTCTGTAGTATCCTTTTCAGTAATTACCAATGGATCATAGTTAACAATTTGTTTTAATTGTGTGCTTTGAATTTTTTGAGCATTAAATATGATATGTTTAAGATCTTTGAATTGTGCAATTCCAATAAAGTTTTTATTTAAATCAAGGACAGGAAAGTCTAATTGATTAGAGTTTTCAATTTTTTTAATTATATCTTCAATGGTATCTGTAATGTATAAACTTTCAAATTCTGTTACAATGTGAGATTTAATTTCAATAGAACTTAGTAAGTTTTTATCTTTATCAGAAGTAAAAACAATACCTTTATTTACTAAAGTTTTAATATCCATTGAGTAACCTTCTAGTTTTTTAGAAATAGCAAAACTTATAGAAGATACAATTAATAAAGGAACCATTAAATTATAACCGGATGTTATCTCAGCAATTAAAAATATAGCTGTTAGAGGCGCATGAAATAATCCTGATAAAACTCCTGCCATACCTACAATTGTAAAATTAGTTACAGGAAGATTTGTAACGCCTAGTAAGCTGAAAAATTTTGCTACAACAAAGCCTAAGTAAGATCCAACAAATAGGG
>CAVBJB010000391.1:0-2116 GCA_963595625.1 Lachnospiraceae bacterium
AAAAAAATACAATTTGTCGATAAAATGTCGAATTGGAGAAAATTCAAAAAAAAACTCTTCAAAAAACGTGAAGAGTTATAATATTAAAAAGTACCTACAATACCCATTCCATTAAAATTTGGAGCTAACTGCCAAGATATTTTATGTCTGTCTTCTTTACGTTTTAATGGATTGTCATATTTTGTAGCTTCTAGGCGTTTCATCACTGTTTTAGTACAAAAGTAAGATATCACACTACCAAAAGTAACATCACTTAGCCAATGTGCCCCAACGTACATTCTGCTGGTTAAAGTTACTGCAGCTCCTGCATAAAATATAGATTTTAACCAAATAGGATTTACTCGCTCTGCCATTACCATCGAAGTGACTAAAGCTATTTGTACGTGCCCAGATGGGAAAGAACTAAAAGCTGCTTCTTTATTAAAGGGTCTAAATTCATACGGGCCATAACCCGCTCCTGGTCTACCTCTACCCACCACTTTTTTCATTATTGTCTGAATAGCACCTGAAGATAAATAAGATGCACCTAAAATTACCGCAGTTTCTTTAGCCCATTCGTTTTTAATAACTAATCCGGTTAAGTACATACCTCCAGTCGCAATCATAGCGGCGTAGGGTTTGCCGTTATGAAAACCTACTTGTTCTAAATTATTTGCCCATTTTCCTTGATCTCTATTAAAAAACTCATTTACAGGTTCATCTACTAAACTAATTAAAGCAGCACCACCTATTGTAGCTCCGGCTGTAGCCCAATCTTTACCTTTCCATCTAATGGGCGATACCAAAGTATATATAAATGCATCCGCAGAACGTATTACTGCATTTGTTTTGATTTTTGGTTGCTGAATTGTATCAATATTAATTTCTGCAAATAAAAGAGAATCTGCAGATATTATTGTGGATGATTCTTTGCTTGTTGTATATATAGAATCAATAGTTCCTTTTGTAAGTGTATCATTTTGACCATAACTTGTTAGTACACTCAAGGTACCTACAATGAAAAAATAAAATGTTTTCAAAACTTAAATATTAGGGTATTTTGTGCAAAGATAGGTTTTAAAATCAAAAAATATCTAATTCAAAATAGTGTTGAAAACATCGAAATGAGTTTGTAACCCTATAGTATTATCCAAGTTTATAATCTAATAGACAATTTTTGAAAGAATAAAATTATATATATAATGTCTTTATATTTTTTGATACCATAATAAATTGTATTTTTACCCAACAAAATACTGTTAATTAAAATGGGTAAAATCATTGCAATAGCCAACCAAAAAGGGGGAGTTGGAAAAACAACTACTTCCGTTAATTTAGCTGCATCACTAGGGGTTTTAGAAAAAAAAGTTCTTTTAATAGACGCTGATCCTCAAGCTAATGCTAGTTCTGGTTTAGGTATTGATGTTGAAAGTGTTGAAATTGGCACCTATCAAATTTTAGAACATTCGTATACACCTTTGGAAGCCATCATTGAATGTTCGGCTCCAAATGTACATATTATACCTGCCCATATAGACTTAGTTGCAATTGAGATTGAGCTTGTAGATAAAGAAAAAAGAGAGTATATGCTAAAACAAGCGTTACAATCCATAAAAAATGAGTACGATTATATTATTATTGATTGTGCGCCCTCATTAGGATTGTTAACTCTGAATGCTTTAACAGCTGCAGATAGTGTTGTAATCCCTATTCAATGCGAATATTTTGCTTTAGAAGGATTAGGTAAATTATTGAATACTATAAAAAGTGTACAAAAAATACATAACCCAGATTTAGATATTGAAGGTTTACTTTTAACCATGTACGACTCTAGACTTAGATTGTCTAATCAAGTGGTTGAAGAAGTTCAAAAACATTTTAATGAAATGGTTTTTGAAACCATTATACAACGAAACATTAAGCTAAGTGAGGCACCTAGTTTTGGTGAAAGTATCATTAATTATGATGCTACAAGTAAAGGAGCTGCTAATTATTTAAATTTAGCTGAAGAAATTATTAAAAAAAATAGTTAAGGGGAATACAAATGAACAAAGCCATAAAAAAACAAGCTTTAGGTAGAGGTTTATCTGCTTTACTAAAAGATACTAGTACCATACAATCTGCCGATGATAAAGGG
>CAVBJB010000392.1:0-2105 GCA_963595625.1 Lachnospiraceae bacterium
CCTAAACTTATTACCAGAAATAAGAGGATGTAACAAATCGTCTCTACGAATTGTAATTTGTACGTTTTTATAATTTATTATTTGATCCATAAAAAAAAGTGCAATCTAAAATATAGATTGCACTGTATGTAATATTTAAAAGTTACTAGTTTTTAATAACTACTTTTTTGCTTACGTTTTTACCGTTAGAAGTACTAACTTTTACAATATACACACCATCTGCTAATCCAGATGTTGAGAAAGTATAAGTTGAGTCAGAGCCTAAAGATTTTTTAACAAATATCGTTTTACCTTGAATATCAAATAGTTCAGCAGCAGCAATGTTTAAAGCTTCTGGATTATTGATTGTTAATTGTTTTATAGAATTATTTTGTAAAACTACAAAAGCATTATTTAAATATTCATTATCGTTAGATAGTTGAGAATCACGTCTGAAAGTTACCTCATATTTATTTGCTGTTATACCGGCTGGAACCGTTATTTGAGCAACATTAGATTTTATATCGTAATAAGTATCAGTAGTCTTATCATGTAAATAAATTTCATCAGATAAATTAAAATAATCTGTAGATTTTACATCAATATCTACAACTCTTTCAATATTAGATTTAATTGTTAAAGGAATTCTTTCCGTTATATCGAATGGTTGACCAGATACCATTAAATCATGTTCACCTTTTGGAAAATAAATTGCTAAATCACTAGTAAGATCTGCTTTTGTATCCTCTAATTTTGAATAAGAGTTTTGTGAATTTGCATCAAAAACTAAAGCTACATTTGCTGCTCCAGTAGAAGATTTAGCTGAGATAGCAAAATTTTGTTTTGGCATTTTAGAAAACTGAGTATAATCTATTCCTGCTAAATTAGGGATTTCTTCCCAGTTTTCACTATTTAATGTACCAGAAGTTCTGGCAACTATATTTCCAACATTAGAGACGAAATTATTTTCTGTATTTTTTCTAAAAACACGTTGTGAATTTTTGAATTTTATTTGGCCATTAGCAACAATTTCTACCCAAAAACCTTGACCAATTGGTAAAAAAGGGCCAAATGGAATCGAAGTATTGGCTCCAACACCAACATAAGAAGGATCCGATATCACTGCACCACTACTAGTATACATATTATATTCAGCAGGTCTCACATATGTTCCAACTTCTGTTACTGTATTTCCAGGAGTATAAACACCATAACCAGATGCATATTGCGCTAGTTGGTGAGTGTCACCACTATAATCTTCATAAAAATACACGTTGCCTATTATGTCTTTGTTATCAGCAATAAATTGATTCAGATTAAAAGCAGATGGATATGGATTTCCTAATAAATACCAATTACCAGAGGATACAGAAATATTTATATCTCCGTCATTTGGTAAACCTCTGAAATCTATTCTTTGTTTTGTTTTCCCAGCAACTTTATTAACTGTAGTTTCACCAGCCGTTTCATTGTCAGAACCGTTAGTACCTTTAACATTTACACCATATCCTACTGGTATATTTGTTTGACCTTGATAAGGATATTTCCAACTACTGTATCCTCCAGCTCCGCCAAACCATGCTATAAATCTAGAAGATAAATATAAAGAAGATGAAGTAGCTAAACCTTCATAAGGGCTAGTACCAAATGTTACAGGCTGAGGTGTAGAACCAATAGGAACTGCTCTGTATAAAACATTACCACTAATTATATTAGTAACAGCACTACTACCAAGTGCAGTTGCGCTTGTATTACTTACCGGTATTCCAAATTGTGTAACTCCATATGCATTTATAGGTTTTGTATCTACAAATACTGATAATTTACCTAAACCTTTATTTGTTGAGGGTCTAGCTGCAGTAGAAGTACCCTGCAAAAGTTGGCCTTCTTTTCTTAAATAAATATTACCATTATCAAGATTAATATCTTGATTTACAAATAAGTATTCATTACCAACATAAACATAAGAGTCAGAACCTTTTACAGTTAACTGAGCTTTTGATTCAATTCCTGCAAATAATGCACAAACTGAAAATACTGGAAGTAATTTATGTTTCATACTATTTAATAATTAAATCTAACATAACAATAACTTTAAAAAAATAAAGATATTGTATTTTTTAAAG
>CAVBJB010000393.1:0-2099 GCA_963595625.1 Lachnospiraceae bacterium
TAAAAAAAAACAAAAAAGTTTTAATTATTTACATAATAATAATGCTTTTTTTAGACAAATTTGCTAACTATTTATCTTTTAAGTTAGGAAACAACCTTATGTTGGTACCTATCTCATCTTTCATAGAGCTTATTTGTTTTTTTCTGTACATTTATTTTAGTTCTGAAAATCAAAAAAAATTATACTTTTTCCTATTCTTTTTAATTATAGGTTTAAATATATATGATTTTTTAAATACAGATTTCGCACATTTTAAAACTATACAATTATATAGTTTAACTCTAAATCCTATTTTTATTTTGATATTATATATTATTTATCTGATAAAAAAAATAATAAATGATGATTTAGAATCTAAAAGTTTAATCACATATATTTTCCCAATATATTTAACAATTAGCGCTTTAATTAATCTCCCTTTAAATTTTTTAATTAACTACAAAGATCCATCTGTATTTTGGATTTGGATTCCCCGTTCAATCAATATTATAGTGTTTTACTTTGTAATTGTGTTCAGTTTATGGAAATTTGGAAAGACCCAAAAATTATTGTCCTTTGGATTTTAGGAACAATCGTCATCTTTTTTATAATATTACTTTTTATGACTCTTTTATTACGTTTAAGTTTTAAAAAAGTTTTTGAAAAAAAAGAAGCAGTTTATAATGAAAAGATCGAAAATGAAAAAAATCTGGCAAAGGCTATGATAGATATCCAAGACCAAGAACGTAAAGAAATAGCTTCAGAAATTCATGATCAAATCAGCAACAAACTAAATTTAATCGTTATGGTACTTAGTGGTTATAAAAATGCTGATGACCTTGAAATTAAAAATATAAGACAAGAAATTAAAGATTTAATTCAAAAAAACCGAGATATCTCTCATTATTTATTTCCAATAGAAATAGAAAATATCGGATTGATTTATACCTTACAAGATCTTTCTTATAAATTTCAAACTATTAATTTTACAATTCAAGTTTATTTTAAAGAGCATATTGACTTTAAAGATAAAACTACAGAATTACAATTATATAGAGTAATACAAGAATCTTTATCAAACGTTATTAAACATAGCGAAGCCAGTAAATTTTATATTCAATTTAAAAAATTTAATACTAAAATTGGGGTGATCATTGCAGATAACGGGAAAGGATTTGATATTGAAAAAGCAAACAAGGGATTAGGATTCCATACAATGGATACGCGTTTAAAAACAATCAATGCTGTTTTTAAGTATAAATCAGCACCAAATAAAGGAACACGTTTAATTATTGTATTATGAGTGAAAAGAAAATCAACATCGCAATTCTAGAAGATGAAAATTTAATCCTAGAAGCCATTTCAAATTTATTAACAAGTGACGATAGATTTGATGTTATTCAGAAATGGAACAATGGATATTCGTTCTTAGATTTCATCAATGAGGACAACCAATACGACATTGATGTTTTAATTTTAGATCTAAACATGAATCCAATTAACGGATTACAAGTTTTAGAAGAATTACATAAAAAAAATATACACTTAAAAGTTTTAGTTTTATCATCGCTTTACAACGCAACCATGTATGGTTACATGATAAAATATGGTATATGTGGCTTTTTACCAAAATACACTGAAAAAGAAGAGCTTTTTAAAGCTATAGAAAATATTTACATTCATAAATTCTATGTAAACGAGGGTAATCAAGTTTTATTAGAACAATATATAGCCAATCAAAAAAAGGGACAAAATCCATGGAGTATGATTGCATTATCTGAGCGAGAAGTAGAAATTTTAAAACTTATATGTCATGAATTATCTACTAAAGAAATTGCTGAAAAGTTATTTATAAGCGTTAAAACTGTAGAGTCTCACAGAACCAAAATAATGGAAAAAATAGGTTGTAAAAACGTTATAGGTATGGTTATTTATGCCATTTTAAACGGATTATACGTTATTGGAGAACCTATTGAAGAGGATCAATATTAAAATCAGGGTTTACCCTGATGTATATACTAAAAAACACATTTATATTTGCCTCAAGATTGTACATGAGGGGAAATAAAGTACAAGGTTTTAAAATAGCATGATGCAAAAACATCATGCTATTTTTATTA
>CAVBJB010000394.1:0-2095 GCA_963595625.1 Lachnospiraceae bacterium
GATACCATTATATGATAAAACAATCTTGTTTCTATTTACTAACATTAATATGCTTTTTTGTAACTGCATGTAAGCAAACTGAAGATCCTTTTGCTCCGAAGGTTAAAAAGGAAATAGAAAATCCACATTTAAATCTAACAATTGCTGAGGCAAAAAATATTATAGACTTACCGTTACATTGTATTACTACGGAGTACCCAAATAAATTAGGACAAGTGTTAAGTAAGGATGAAGAGTTAAAGTCTCCTAAGACGTTACGTCCAATTTTTTATGGATGTTTTGATTGGCATTCATCTGTACACGGGTATTGGAGTATTGTAACACTTTTAAAACAATTTCCAGAACTGGATCAAGACGGTACTATTAAAGCTCTTTTAAATTCTTTAATTACTAATGAGAATGTAGAAGTAGAAATGTCTTTTTTTAACCAACCCCATAATAAAACTTTTGAGCGCACTTATGGTTGGGCTTGGTTTTTAAAACTTCAGCAAGAATTATACAGTTGGGATTCGGCGCAAGCTAAAGAGTGGTATATTACTTTAAAACCTTTAGAAACGCATATTATCCAAAATTATATCACGTATTTACAAAAAGTTCAGTATCCTATACGAACAGGGACACATGATAATTCAGCTTTTTCTCTAGTTTTAGCCTATGATTATGCTAAAACAATTAACAACACGGAGTTTAGCCAAGCAATAGAAAATTTTGCAAAGGATAAATTTATTTCGGATACAAATTGTCCTTTATCTTATGAACCAAGTGGTCATGATTTTTTGTCACCATGCTTACAAGAGGCTTGGTTAATGAGTAAAATTTTACCAAAACCTACTTTTACAAAATGGTTAGAAAAATTTTTACCGCAGCTATTTGATCCTAATTTTAAACTTGAGATAGGTAAGGTAGGAGATCGTTCGGACGGACATTTGGTACATTTAGATGGTTTAAATTTTAGTAGAGCTACATGTTTATATGACATTTCTAAAGGAATTCCAGAATTAAAACATTTAAATACAATTGCATCAAACCATTTTAATGCCGCCTTTCCAAACATTACGAATGATGATTATATGGGAAGCCATTGGTTAGGCTCTTTTGCATTACAAACCCTAAAAACGCAATAAATCATTATTAATATTTTCTAAAATATCTTATTAATGTTAACTTTGCTTACTTAAGCCCTAATTCTTAAAGATAAATGAAAACAAATTTTTTAAAAGTAATTACTCGCTCTATGTTTGCTATATCATTGCTAACTCTTAATAGTTGTAGTGATGATGAATACGTAGACACAGGTATACAATTTAACGGTAAACTATTTCATATTGCAGCTACGTCTGATACAGGTTCTTTATTGTTAGGGTTTGATCAAGTAGATTTAGCTAATGCTAACAATTTATTACCTTTTACTACGGGTGCCTATCTAATACCTTCTGGATCTGCTGCTCAAACAGAGTTAATAACCTCTACAGACGGGATCCATATTTATGCTTTAAACGGTTTAAACGGTAATTTTTATCGTTACAAAGCTTTAGGAAACAATAATTATACTTTAGAGCGAAATATTAATCTTACCTACGCTTTAGGAACCGCACATCCCAATATTATTAAGGTAGATGATGATTTTGCTGTATTAACAAATTTAATGCAAGAAAACGGGGAGGATAAACTACGTTTAGCAGTTGTTAAACTAGAAGATTTATCTATTATGTATAACGAGGAGTTAGTAATTCCGACAGATGGAGCAAATCAATTATTAGATATTAACTCTGCAGTAATCCAAAACGGTAAAATTTATTTAGGTGTTAAAAAACAAAACGGAGGTACATATTCTGCTATCGAAACTTTAGTTGTAGATTATCCATCGTTATCTAATCCAAGATTTATTACTTCTGCTACTTCACAAAATATTGTTGGATTTACATCTGGTGATCATTTACCAACCATGTATATAGACGAAATGGGATCTATCTTCCAAATTGTAAATGTTGAAGAAAATCAGGGTGAAACACACATTGTAAAGATTAATGAGGATGTATATAATCCATCTTTTAATTTTAATCTAGATTTATTACTTGGAGAACCTACCTATGCT
>CAVBJB010000395.1:0-2064 GCA_963595625.1 Lachnospiraceae bacterium
GATGTACACGAGCGCTTTTTAATAAACGATAAACCAATTAAAATACATTTAAAATTAATAAATGATAATCCATTAGCATTAACATTTTTGAATAATGTAATTAAAAATACAGCATATAACACTAAAATATACGGTTTTGGAACTATTAAAAACTATAGTTTACAAGAGTTATATACCAACCCTAGTCTATCTCATAAAACGGATTATTTAATAAACCTAGGTTTTGAATTTGAAGATGAAAAGCTAGAATAATGTTTGCGTTAGGGATTGGAGCGACATCCTTTTAGTTGTGGCTGAGGCTCTCGAAGCTACAAACTAAAAGATACAGCGGAAAGCCCGCCCACGCCTACTCCATACTTTAAATGTATGAATAACTTTATAGGCGTGGGAACGCCCAAGATATTAAAATTGATAATTTCATAAAAAAAGCTGTTTCGTTACGAAACAGCTTTTTTATTTATCCTTTTTTAGCTAGTTGAATTTTAGCATCTAATTCTGCAACAATTAATGAAATCTCTGGTGAGCTTCCTGATGATTCAAAACGAATTTTACCTTCTTTATCTATAATTACTTTATGCGGAATACCTTTTACTCCATAAGCCGTTGTCATTGCTTTTGCTTGGTCTTTCATTTCGTCGAAAGCGACATCAAAAGTGTACCCTTTTTTAGTCAAAAACTTATCAACTAAATCTTTATAATTTTCTTCGCGTTGCCATGTGTTTACAAATAAAAAGGCTACATCTTTATCGTCTTTATACTTGTCTACAGCAGCTTGCATACCTGGGAATGATTGTACGCAAGGTCCGCACCATGTTGCCCAAAAATCGATTACTAAAACTTTACCTTTATAATCTGCAAGGGTTACTTTTTTACCGTTTTTATCGACAATAGAAAAATCGGGAGCATCTTTACTAATCATTTTAGATTGGTATTTTTCGAGCTGTTTTACTTTAAATTTAGTATCAGCAGATGCTAAATAATCCTGTACATTACCTTTTTGGTTATTTAGTTTAGTATATAGTTGCTTAATTTCGTTAACAACCTCATCAGAACTTCCGTTACTTTCTAACACATTATTTAATAGAATAAACGCATCTAAATCACGACCAAGTTTTGCATAAGCTTGTGCTGCTGGTAAAGCTGCCGCTTTTTGTGATAAATATGAGTTTGATTTTTTTGAAAGATTATCTGTGATTTCAACTACTTTTTGCGCATTACCATTATCTAATAAGGCTTTGGTATAAATTGGGGCATATGCATAAATGTATCGAGCCGTTTCAGATTCTGTATTTTGAGACTGTTTATAAATTTCATCTAAAACAGGTAATGCATCTTTTGTATTACCTTTCTCAGCTAATTTATTAACGATAGAATAAGCCGTAGATGCAAAATTTGAAGTGTTTTTTAATTCACTAATTAATGATATAGCTTTTGTAGAATTATTCTCGTCTAGATAAATTTGTGCAATTGCGGCAACAGCTTCTGAATATATATCTTTAGAATCGAAAGATTTTTCAGGATAAACTTTTAAAAGTGCTTGATATGCTTTTTCTGCTTGAGCTCCAGTTAAATTATCTGCTTTAAATAATTTTTGATCAAATGCTTTGGCACGCGCTACTGTACCATTAGGGAATTTTTTTAAGATGATTTTTTCTAACTTTTCAGCTTCAGATTTGTTACCTAAAAAGTTATAAACTTTAGTAGCTATATCCATATAATTTTCGTTATTGGATTCGGCAAATGCTTTTGCCTCTATAGCTAGTTGCTTTTTTGAGTCTTCATCGCCTTTTTGTGCAAGTTCGTTTATTGCACTGTTAATTTCCTCTTTTGAAATGTTTTTTTGTTTAACAAGTTGCGCATTGGCAGTTAAGCCTATACTTAAAAGCGCTATTGATAAAATTATTTTTTTCATGATTTTTTAGTTTCTGATTGAATCTTAAATGTCGTGATATTTATCTAATAAATTGTTAAAAATAATTTAAAATACGTACATTTTAGCGTTAGGGATTGGAGCGGCATCCTTTTAGTGGTGGCTGAGGCTCCCGAAGCTACAAACTAAAAGAT
>CAVBJB010000396.1:0-2063 GCA_963595625.1 Lachnospiraceae bacterium
GTATTGGTATATTGGGTATTTTGTACGGAAACTTGCTCGGTATAATTTTTATAGAACTGTAATTTATCCCAATTTAAAAAGATTAAGGGTTTAATTTTTAATTTATTGGTAGGATTAAAAATAGCATTTAATGATACTAATTTTGCGTTATTAAAATTAGCTTTGTTGGTTGAAAATCCGGGAACAGAACCACTTAGGTTTAGCGTTTTATGTGTTTTAACTTGATCGCCAATAGTACCGGGATCGTCTAAAGAAAAAGGTTTTATAATATGCGAAATATCTCCTATGGCGTCTACTCCAATGTTGTTGGCATTGGCTAAAAAATAATATTTACTTTTTTTACCAAAGTTCATTACGTTGGTTTTTAATGTGTAATATTCGTGATTGGCTAAACCAATTTCTGCGTTACCAAACCAAAGGTTTTTAGACTTTTCGTCGAGTTTTAAATTTAAGGCTACTTTTTCGCTGTTTTCTATTCCTTTTAAATGTTTGTTGTTAGAATAGTTTTTTAAAACCTCAACCTCCTCAACCGGATAAGCAGGCATGTTTTTAGATAAAACTTTATATCCTTTATTAAAAAAATCATCACCATCTACCATAATTTTTTCGACTTCCCGATCTCCAATTTTAACGGTTCCGTTATCATCAATGTTTAAACCCGGAATTTTTTTAAGCAAATCTTCTACGTTTTGCTCAGTTCCGTTTGTAAAAAATTTTGTTTTAAAGGATATGGTGTCGTTTCGGACTGAAATGGGCTTTTCTGTAATGATAATAACTTCGTCTAATTCAGTATTTTTTTCCTTTAAATTAATATTTAGATTTAAATTGGATTGATGAGCGGTAAGTGCAATAATTTTACTCTCAAACCCTAAGGCATTTACTACTAAATGATACGCGACTCTTTCCGGAAGTTCAATTTCGAACTTACCTGATGATGTTGCTGTTGTATATTTAATGATGGATTGGTTTACACTGTCTTTTAAAATAACACTTGCAGCCTCAATAGCCTTATTTTGCTCGTCTAAAATTTTACCCGAAAGTTTGGTTTGGGCTTGTAAAAAAAAAGGCAAACATAAGCTTGCCAAAATATATAGTAGATTTTTCATTTATTTTTTGGTAAGGTATTCAAAATCCTTTTCTAAAAAATTATAATTTACTCCAGATATAGAAATACTAGAACCACGAGTTGCTGTAGATTGCATACGTTTTAAAAGTTCGTAAGGATAATTAATTTCTCTTTGGTAAAATTGTTCTAGTGTAATATATTTTTTATTTTTTAAATCAACAGATACAGGTTTATCATTTTTTTTAATAGACCTTAAATTAAATTGTATCTCTCTATTATTATCATACGCTTCAACCACAACTCCAGGTAACCCATAAAGTTTCCAAGGTCCAAAATGCGTAGGGAAATCGCTTGAAAACCATGCGGTAAAAGTCCTATCACCATATACACCAACAGCTTTTGTACATTGCATATTCGAAATAACTTTAGTTTCATTAGTAATTACCCAATCTATTTCTGGTAAATCCTGTTTTACATATGGTCTTTCGGTCGAGCTTATATTGCTTAAAGAAATAATACTTTTGAGTTTAGTATCTGTAAAATTATATTCACCATTTTTTTTGTGTTCTGCTCTGGTCATTCCTCCACTGCTAGTGGATTGCATTTCAGTATTTCCTACTGTTTTCCATGTATATAAAGCTATTACGTTATTTAAAAATAAAATATTTTCGTAATTTTCTTCAATATGAGTATTTATAGTCGTATGATAGGTTAAGATGTAATTAAAATCCATTTTTTGTGAATACAAAAAACTACATAACAATACGGATAATAAACTTAGTTTTAATCTCATGAATTAATTAAATTTTGAGAAGCTAAACTTACTATTTAAAACATGTTAAAAACTACATATTTTTAATAAAAATAGTACGGTTTTTAAAAATAATTAAAATTTACAATTCCCACTCATAAACTTTCTCAATTCCTTTTCTATAATCTTTAGGAATAGTAAATTCCGTACCTCTAGGCAACACACTACGCACACGAGATCTAAGCT
>CAVBJB010000397.1:0-2047 GCA_963595625.1 Lachnospiraceae bacterium
GTCGGAAAATAGAATAAATTTTTTAGTAGGAAGATATCCGCAAAAGGTTACTCGTACAAGTACCGATTTTGAAACTTTAATACCCCAACAAGTATATGCAGGAATTCCGAGTGATATTTTATTGAATCGCCCCGATATTAAACAAGCCGAGTATAACCTAGCAGCTTATAAGCTAGATACTAAGGTTGCAAAAGCCAAATTTTATCCAAGTTTAGGAATTTCGGCTGGTATAGGATATCAAGCATTTAATCCAAGTTATGTTTTTAAACCTCAGTCGTTGTTGTATAATTTAGCTGGTGATTTACTGGTTCCGTTAATTAATAGAAATGCTATAAAAGCCGAATATCAAAATGCTAGTTACAAACAAATTCAGGCTGTAATTACTTATGAGCAAACTATTTTAAATGCTTATGTTGAGGTTACTAATGCGTTAACTAAGATTAAAAATTTAGAAAGTACGTACAACTTAAAGTTTAAAGAGGTTGAAACGCTAAATGATGCTGTTGAAATTTCGAATAAATTATTTAAATCTGCTCGTGCAGATTATATGGAGGTTTTATTAACACAACGTGAGACTTTAGATGTAAAGTTTGAATTAGTAGAAACTAAATTGAATCAGTTAATGACAAGTATTACTGTCTATAAATGTTTAGGTGGTGGATGGATGTAGGAGAGTTTAATTTGTTATTTTAAAACGCGATTAAGGAGTCAGGCTTTTGTGTAGAGCCTGGCTCTTTTGCGTTAGGGATAGCAGCGGCATCCTTTTTATGTAATGAAATGGAATAAAAAGATATAGCGGATAGCCCGACCCGAGCTATCCGCTATTTTATGTTTATGAAGATTTTATTGCGAGGGTAACGCCCAAATTTATAACTGGTAAGTTATGGCATTTACATTCATTCCGGCTCCTACGCTGGCAAATAAAATGACGTCACCTGGATTTAGGGTGTGATCTTCTTTTTGTTTTTTGATGATTAAATCATACAAGGTTGGGATGGTTGCCACGGAGCTGTTACCTAGGTAATGGATGCTCATGGGCATGATTAGTTCTGGCACGGGTTGGTCGTAAAGTTTGTAAAAACGCTCTACGATAGCCTCGTCCATTTTTTCGTTGGCCTGGTGTATGATTATTTTTTTAAGGTCGGCGATGTTGTGACCTGATTTGTCGAAGCATTCTTTCATAGCTTCGGGTACTTGAGTTAGTGCAAACTCGTATATTTTGCGTCCGTACATTTTTATGTATCGAACGTCCTCGCTATGTTCTGGGTGGTAGGATTTACCGAAATATAGAAAGTTTGCTTCTTGGTAGGAAAAGGTTGCCGAGTTGTGGCTAAGGATTCCGCCTTGGTCTTGTGGTTTCTTTTCGATGATTACAGCACCTGCTCCGTCGGAGTAAATCATGGAGTCACGGTCGTGCATGTCTACTACGCGTGACAGGGTTTCTGCACCTATGATTAAACAGCGTTGTGCTATGTTTGCGTTAATAAATGCGTTGGCTTGGATTACACCCTCAACCCATCCTGGACATCCAAAAAGTAAGTCGTAGGCTACGCATTTTGGGTTTTGGATTTGTAATTTGTGTTTTACGCGTGTAGCAATACTTGGTACAGTGTCTGATTGTATGGCGTTATGTTTAACGTCTGCAAAGTTGTGTGCTACTATAATATAATCTAAAGTTTCTGGATCTATGCCACTGTCTTGGATTGCGTTTTGAGCTGCAAGAAAGGCAAGGTCCGATGTGTTTTGGTTGTTTTGGGCGTAACGTCTTTCTTCGATTCCGGTAATAGCTTTGAATTTGCGTGCAATAACTTCGTTGTTCATAGGAATGTTATCGCCATTTTCTTGTAAAAAAATGTGTTTTGCAAACTCACTGTTTGTTACTCTAACCTCTGGAATGTAGGACCCAGTCCCAATAATTTTAACTGCCATATTGTGTTGTAATAATGAAGTTGAAAATATACGTATAATTCTTATGCATGCATAATAAAAGTATGAAGTTTTTTAAATTTTAACAAATAAATTTAATGAATACAAACTAATGTTGTGT
>CAVBJB010000398.1:0-2039 GCA_963595625.1 Lachnospiraceae bacterium
ATTTTGTTCTTTTGCCATTCCAATATATTGTACAATATCAGATTGCTGTATTTTTTTCCCTTGTAAAACAGGACTAAAATACATGATGGCAATTACAACAAAGCCAATAATGGCGTATAGATTGGGTAAATACGATTTAATCTTATCCATAAAATCTAAAAAAATCAATAAAAATTTATTAAGTGGCTAATTTAATAATTATTAGTAAGCTATGTTAAATATCAATCCGATTAATTTCAGCATAAAAAAAACCTGAGCTTACTCAGGTTTAGTTTTCTTATTTAAAAATTTTTCTTTTAAAACTTCAATAACAATAGGTAATACTGAGATAAAAATGATACCTAATACTACTTTAGAGAAGTTATCTTTTATAAATGGAATATTACCTAAAAAATAGCCCGCTAAGGTTATACCAATCACCCAAAGCAATGCTCCAATTACATTATAGGTTATAAAGGTTTTATAATTCATTTTACCAATACCCGCCACAAAAGGCGCTAAAGTGCGAACTATAGGTACAAAACGTGCAATTACAATAGTTTTAGATCCATATTTCTCATAAAAAGCATGTGTTTTATCTAAATCTTCTGGTTTAATAAATTGTTTTCCAAAAATTTTAATTTGTACAGCTCTATAACCAATTTTACTTCCTATAGTATAATTTAAAGTATCACCTAAAATTGCAGCAACTAACAAAATAACAATAAGTACAATTAAATTTAAATCATTAGGCTGAGCCACTAACATACCTGCTGCAAATAATAAAGAGTCACCCGGTAAAAAAGGCATGACTACAACACCTGTTTCAACAAAAATTATTAAAAATAAAATGGCATATAACCATAATCCGTAACTATTGGCAAATTCTGTTAAATGCGAATCTATATGCATTATAAAGTCAAATAGACTTAATATAATCTCCATGAATGTTTCTTTAAAGTTTGTATAAATTAAAAGTCAGATACAAATGTACCTGACTTCTAATTGTAATTCAAATATAAAACTAATTTAATTCTTCAAAATCAATATATTCACCAACTTTTTTCTTCTCTCGTAAATCATTTACATTTATATCGGATTTACTACCACTTTCTGCAGTATGTTGTGATTGATGTGAATATGTTTCTTTATATTGATTTCCTCCTTGACCGTAAAAGTCTCTGGCTTTTTCCTGAAAATTCTTTTCTACTTTTTGTACTGCCTTTTGCAATAAAAACGGACCTAATAGCCTAAATAAATATTTTATTGCATAATATATCAGTACCATCCAAATTACCGTTCTAAAAAAACCTGAAATATCTGCTTTATCCATTACTAAAGTATTTATATTCTCAAATTTACAAAATTTCCATAACCTTTTTTAGTTATTCTCTCATAAAATAATAATAAAAATAGCTACATTTGAGTAATTACATCTTTGTTGCAGTTAAAAATCACTTATGAAACTAAAGTTCCTAGTCTTCAACCTCTTATTATCCCTTGGTGCAAGCGCACAAATTACCAATACGATCAACTCCAATAGACCCGGAGAATCTTTTGGCGCTTATTCTATTGGAAAAAAGGTTTTCCAGCTAGAAACTGGAGTTTATTACGATAAACAAAACCACAAACTATTACAAGAGGTTTCTAACGGTTTTGGTGCTAAATTAGACCTTAGATATGGTTTCTTTTTTGAACAATTAGAATTTATAGGAGAAATTGATTATAAATTCGACACCTTTACTACACCATACTATAAAATCAATAGAAATGCTTTTAATGGTCTTAGATTAGGAGCTAAATATTTAATTTATGACCCTTGGAAAAAATATGTACATAAAGAAAATGTATACAGCTGGGAACTTCGTAAAAAATTTCAATTACGTAATTTAATTCCTGCAGTATCACTTTACGCTGGCGCTAATTTTAATGTAGGTGTAAATCCATATACATTTATTACAGATGCAAGCATAAGCCCAAAAGTAATGCTATTATTACAACAAACTATAACACCACGTTGGGTAATCACAACAAACATAATTGCAGACAAGTTTACAACA
>CAVBJB010000399.1:0-2034 GCA_963595625.1 Lachnospiraceae bacterium
TGCTAATAGAGGTATGGTTAATACATTAAGAATTTCTCAGATTGAAGAATAATCAACTACTAACAAATAAAATATAATTATGAATTTTAATTCTAACAATCCGTTTTTAAAAAACGACAAGTACAAGAAAGACAATCCTGATTTTGCTCAAACTAGTGTAAGTGATAGAGAGGATAGTTTTTCAACAATAAGTTCTCCTATGACAATGCAAGGAACTATTAATAAATCTTTTATTTTATTAGGTTTACTTTTAGTTGGTGCATTTGGTACGTGGTATTTAGCAGCAATGGGTTTTAACCCTATTGTTTTAACTATTGGAGGTGCAGTTGTAGCCTTAATTTTATGTTTAGTGTCTGCATTTAAACCTCAATATTCATCTAAACTAGCACCAGGATACGCAATTTTTGAAGGTTTATTTATTGGAGGAATTTCATCAGTTTTTGAAATGATGTATCCAGGAATCGTAATTCAAGCGGTTTTAGCAACTTTTGTAACGTTTATTATCTGTTTAGGTTTATTTAAATATAATATAGTTAAAGTAAACGAAACATTTAAAAGTGTTGTAGTAGCTTCTACCCTAGCTATAGGTACGTATTATTTAATTGCTTTTATTGCTAAGTTAGCCTTCGGTTTCCAACCTTTTCACCATGGGAACTCATTAATGAGTATAGGCTTTAGTGCTTTTGTAATAATTTTAGCATCATTAAATTTATTTTTAGATTTTGATTTAATCTCTAAAAGTGTAAAAGAAAGAGCACCAAAATATATGGAATGGTATAGCGCAATGGGCTTATTAGTAACATTAGTATGGTTGTATATAGAATTTTTAAGATTAATATCTAAATTAAGTTCTAGAGACTAATTATAAAATAAAAAGGCATGAATATAATTCATGCCTTTTTTATTCTAAATCATTAAAAGGAAGTTTAAGTTGAATAACTTCAGGCTTCTTTTTAATTTCTTTTTTTTCTTCGTTATTTAAAGTTGAGAGTGATACTCCTATTAAACGAACAGAATCTTTAAGTTTATCCTGAAATAATAATTCTTTAGCTGTTTCTAATATTAAGTCTTTTGTAGAAATAAAATATAATAAGGTTTTACTTCGAGTGGTTTGTTCAAAATTAGAATATTTAATTTTAAGCGTTACAGTTTTACCAGCTAGTTTGTTTTTTTTAAGCCGTTTTTCTAATTCTTCAGTAATACTTTCCAATCGCTCTATCAAATATATTTCTGACGAGAGATTTTCCTCAAAAGTGCGTTCGGCACCAACCGATTTTACTGTTCTATCTGGCTTCACTTCGCTGTTATGTATTCCTCTTACTATGTAATAATAATGCGTTCCACTTTTTCCAAAATGCTGTTCTAAAAACTCTAGTGTTTTGTTTTTAAGGTCTTTACCTGTAAAGATACCTAATTTATACATTTTTTCGGCAGTCATTTTACCAATGCCGTAAAATTTTTTTATGTCTAATTCTTCCAAAAAAAATTCTACATCTTTAGGATTAACCGTTAATTGTCCGTTTGGTTTATTGATATCACTAGCAACTTTTGCTACAAATTTGTTTACAGATATTCCTGCGGATGCTGTTAGTCCTGTTTTTTCAAAAATTTTGTCTCGAATTTGTTGTGCTATTTTGGTAGCACTTTTAATATCCTTTTTGTTTTGAGTAACATCTAGATACGCTTCGTCTAAAGATAAGGGTTCAACTAAATCTGTGTATTCTAAAAAAATACTTCGTATAATTTTTGATATCTCTTTATACCGCTCAAAACGAGGTTTTACAAAAATAAGATGTGGACATAGTTTTTTGGCTAAAGCACCACTCATAGCACTTTTAACACCATATTTTCGTGCTTCATAGCTAGCGGTCGAGATTACGCCTCTTACCTCACTACCGCCTACAGCAATGGCTTTACCTCTTAATTCGGGATTATCCAAAATCTCGACCGAGGCATAAAATGAATCCATATCAATATGAATAATTTTACGTTGCTGCATTGGTATTAGGATTTAAAAAAGGTCAGTATATCTAC
>CAVBJB010000400.1:0-2033 GCA_963595625.1 Lachnospiraceae bacterium
GGATTAAAACTTTAAATTCCAATTATGCTTTTTTAATAGAATCAACTTTTGTGTGTGGCCCCTGTTTAAAATCTTTCTTTTCCATTCTAGGTCTTTCAAAACGATGACTTTCGAATCCTGGTCTATCAAATCTTTTTTTATTGTGCTGTTTTCTCTCGGCTTTTAAAGATTCCCATTTTTGTAATTGGTCTTTACTTAAAATCTTTTTAAACTCTCTTTGATATTCAATTTTTGAATCTAATTGTTTTTTTTCAATTTCATAAAAAGATAGTTTCTCTTTAGATTCTTTAGTATTCTTAAACTCTTTTATTCTTTTAGAATGTAAATCAATTAATTTACGTTGTTGTTTATCTGTTAAATCCAATTGCAGAGCCATTTTCTTTACTTTTAATTCAGCACGTTGCTCAGGAGTTAATTTTTCAGCTCTTTTAGCTTTATGTTCAAATCGTGGTCCTTTTATTTCTTTACGATCTGCAAATCTTTTATCTAAAGTTTTAGTTTCTTGTGCAACTGCATTATATCCTAATAAGGCAATTGCTGCCATCATAATTATCTTTTTCATTACAAATATTATTTATACTTAGAGTATAATTAAAAACCATGCCAAATTTTTTCATATAAACTATTTTAAATAATTAGTAACATTTGATAGTATTCCTATTTGTTGTAATTAAGTATATTTGCAACATGAAAAATTTTCTGCTCACAATTTTAATTATCTCGATACTTAAACCCATATTTCCTGTTATGGAATATGTGCTTAAGTATGATTTTATTGTGGCTGAATTATGTGAAAATAGATCGGTAAAAAGTTCTGGTTGTGATGGTAAGTGTTATTTAAGAAAAAAATTAGCTAGCACTTCAGAACAAGATCATAGCACTTCTTCTTCTTTAGAAAAAAAAATTTCGTCTAATATTGAAATTTTATTTTTTAACGATTTTATTTTTAATTGGCCACAGTGCTTCTTTGTGGTTAAAAAAGTTTTGATTTCTATTTTTTATCAAAACTTTTACAAACACATGTTACCTTTCTCATTATTAAAACCACCCCTTTTTTAGACATTATTTCAATTTTAAAATTAAATAATATCTAAAAAAAATCTTATGAAATCAATATTATATGCGTTTATAACAATCGCATCAGCTTTTTTTATGTCGTCTTGTACCTCAAATGACGATGCATTTTCTAACACAAATCAATTAGGTTCTTTAACTATTAAGTTTGATAATATATTCAATAATTCGGATTTGATACCTGGTAATTCTTATGTAACACAATTTGAGGAAACCCTAATTTTTGATCGTATAAATTATATTATTAGTAATATTCAATTAATAAAAGAAGATGGCTCTGTATATACATTACCAAAATCAGAATCTTATTTCATAATACAAGAAGTTAATGGGCAAATTTTTTCAATAACATTGCCTAATATCCCTGTAGCGGCTTATTCTAAAATTAAGTTTGGCCTAGGAGTAGATGAAGCTCAATTTATCTTAGGTGCTACCGGTCAAGGAGATTTCTTAACGCAAGCCAATGCATTGGATATGCTTTGGAATTGGTCTTCGGGTTATAAATTTATGGCTATTGAGGGTAATTTTACTTCTAACTCTATTTCATCTTCTTTTAAAATACATACAGGTAAAACCGGCTTGGCTTACAATTATGTAGAAATTTCACAAACTTTACCTGAGCTAGCTTTAGTTCGAAAAGATTTTGTTCCGAGCATTCATATTATGGTTGATATTAATAAAATATTTAACGGTATTAAACTAAGTGAACAACCAGAAATTATGGGAGGTCAAAAGGTTTCGGATATTACAGAAAATGCTTCTAGAATGTTTACGGTACATCACGTGCATAATTTCTAGGATATGAAGTATATGTTTATTTTTATTTCTCTTCTATTGATTTCTTGTCAATCAGAAGAGGAAAAGTATGCTTATATAAATAAAAATTATGTTTTAGAGCAACCTTCAAATTTTCCTAATCCTGAGTACAATTTTGAGAATAACCCTTTAACTGAGAAAGG
>CAVBJB010000401.1:0-2022 GCA_963595625.1 Lachnospiraceae bacterium
TATACCTGCATCTGCCTGAATAGGCGTTTTATCATCCTCAGATAAAATATATAAAAAATCCTCTAAATCTTTAGTTACCTTACCTTTAAAAGTTTTATAGAAATAATCGTATTTAAACTGAAAACTGTAAAAACCTTCTCCCTCATATAATAAGTCTATATTATACTTTTTTAGATTTTCTATCTTTTTTGTCCAATGGGGCGGAATTTCCTTAGGATCATAACTGGCATAATTATCCAATAGATCACTCGATCCGAAATTAAAATCCGTAAGATTTTCAATCAATTTTTTTGAGTATTCCTCGTACAAATCATTACCCCTTAAGGTATCTGATTTTACAAGTTTTGCCTTAAGTTCATTTTGTAAATTTTCAATTTTTAATAAAAAATTGTTGGTAATAGTTGAGTCTACTCCTATAGTTTTCAGTCCTTTTTCAGATTCGTATTTTAATTTACGTTCCAAATCAGGATCATAATCTGTAAGCGTATCTAAATTTTGTGTTTCCTCGTCACTACTTTTATTTTTACAACCCAACAAAGTTGCAGCAGTAAATAAGGATATATAAACTATTAATCTTGGTTTCATTTATTTGGTATATCTTGTAAAAAAACGTAACGTTGATTGTGGTAATCAAGTGAGCAAAAATAATGATTTAATCCATTGGTAACCATTAAATAATTAGCCGTAAGCACACCGTTATATCTTGCAATTTGGTCAAAAGTAGTTTGAGTTATGGCAACATCAGGAGCCTTACACTCAACCAATAAAAAAATACTTCCGTCGGTATTAAATACAACCACGTCATAACGTTTATTCATGCCGTTAATCTTCACTATCTTTTCCACATTAATTAACGATTTTGGATAACCTTTTATTTCAATTAAATAATGTACTACGTGTTGCCTTACCCATTCCTCAGGAGTTAGCAAAATAAATTTTTTACGGATGACATCAAAAATAGATACTTTATTTTCGTTATTTTTGAAGCGGAAATTAAATCTAGGAAAGTTTAAATTATGCATGTTGCAAATATCTATATTTTTTCTAGATTTCTAAGATTTAAAAATGGACGACGTATCAAAAATCATTAAAGAAATTAAAGCTGGGCAAATAAAGCCCATTTATTTTTTAATGGGAGATGAGCCCTATTATATAGACAAGCTTTCAGAATTTATAGAAAACAATATACTTCCTGAGGAGAATCGCGGTTTCGACCAAATGGTTCTTTACGGAAAAGATGTGACCATAACAGACGTTATTGCAGCTGCAAAACGATATCCAATGATGGCAGAGCGCCAAGTAATCATTGTTAGAGAAGCTCAAGAATTGGTGCGTTCTATAAACGAACTTGCGCCCTATGTCGAGAATCCGCAACCCACAACTACACTTGTATTTTGCTACAAAAAAGATAAATTAGACGGCAAATTAAAAGTTACCAAAGCTCTTACTCAAAAAGATTACATTTTTACAAGTAAAAAAAAGTACGAAAACGAGGTTGCCAAATGGATGATAGGCGTATTAAAAACTAAAAAACTAACCATTGCACCACAAGCAGCAGCTTTATTGATAGAGTTTTTAGGAACTGACCTTACACGCATAGCTTCAGAACTAGATAAACTAGCCATTATCCTAAAACCTGGAGATGAAATTACTGTAGACATCATCGAAAAAAACATAGGTTTTAGCAAAGAATATAATAATTTCGAGCTAATCAACGCTATAAATACGTCAGACGTTCAAAAAGCCTTTAGGATCATACAACATTTCTCTAAAGACCCATCGTCTAACCCCGTACTATTAACCGTTAGCGCGCTTTATGGACATTTCAAAAAAATAATGACCTACCATGCCTTAGCAGACAAATCTAAAGCAGCAAGTGTACTTAAAATAAACCCCTATTTTGTTAAAGATATCGAATTAGGAGCAAAAAAATTCCCCATGAAAAGTGTAAGTAAAGTCATTGCACACCTACACCTCATGGACGTAAAAAGCAAAGGTGTAAATGCAGGCAGTATCTCACAC
>CAVBJB010000402.1:0-2021 GCA_963595625.1 Lachnospiraceae bacterium
AGGTTCGACCTTTTTATGTATTATTCTTCGTCCTCGTCGAATTCTGCGTAACGTAAACTCTCTCTATCGTAAAACTCTCCAGCTTGTACTAATAAATCTTCCATTACAGCTTCGATTTCTTCCGTATCTTCTTCGTCTAATTCTTCTAAAAACTGAATCTCATCATTTTCTAAATTAATGATAAAACGTGGAAATTCTAAGTGAATTACAAATACATCATCAGGAAAATCTGTATTGTCTGCTACAACAAATTTTGGTAACTCCATACTTCTATATATATTAAATTTATTTTATTTCTTCTTTTAAAAATTTATTTGTTAAGGATTTAAATCGTAAGTAAAGTAATATTGCCGCTACAGTTAAACCAAAACTTAAACCAATCCAAACACCAACTGCACCTAATAAAGTATATAATCCTAAATATACCGATATAGGAAAACCTACTATCCAATATGCAATAAATGCTATAATTGCTGGCATTTTTACGTCTTGTAAACCACGTAAAGCTCCTAACACCACAGCTTGTAAACCATCCGAAAGCTGAAAAAAAGCAGCCACAATTAATAAATTTGAGGCAATTTTAAATACAGCCGTATTGGTTTGTAATGTCAATGCAGAATCCATATCCAAAAACAAATAAGGTAAAACCCCATTCATTACAATAAAGAATAATGCAAAAACAACCTCCAATATAAACGCTAGTAAAAATATACTACGTGCTACGGTTTTTAAATAACTATAATCCTGTAAACCCTTTTGGTTTCCTACTCTAATCATAGCTGTAACACTTAAACCAGAAGCAAACATAAACGTAGCTGATGCTAAATTTAAAGCTATTTGATTGGCTGCTTGCTCATGTGTCCCTATCATTCCGCATAACCATACGGCTGACACAAATAAAGCCACTTCAAAAAACATTTGCAAACTCGAGGGCAAACCTATAACTGCAATTTTTTTTATAACAGCGGAATTTATTTTAGAAAAACTAAAACCATCAAAATAAGTTTTAAGTTTTATGTTACGTTTTAATTGTAAGTGCATATACAAAACCATAAAAACCCTAGAAATTAAAGTACCGTAAGCAGCTCCCATAATTCCCATTTTTGGTAAAAACCAAACCCCATTAATTAAACAATAATTACATATAAAATGTAAAATATTGCTAAACAATATAGCATACATAGAATATTTGGTTTGGGACATTCCGTCAGAAAATTGTTTGTATCCCTGAAACATTACTACCGGAATTAAAGAAAAAGCAACTACATCTAAAAACGGTTTCGCCATTTTTACAACTTCTGCGGGCTGCTTCATATAAACAATAGCTCCTTTCCCAAAATAAATCAAACTAAAAAGGATAACGCCTAAAACCGTACACATTACTAAGCCGTGATGAAACGTACTCCTAACTCCATCAACATCCCTTTTAGCATCATTTTGTGCAACCAAAGGTGTAATAGCTGTAGAGAAACCAATACCTACACTCAAGGCTATAAACACAAAACTATTAGCCAAGGATACTGCTGCTAATTGCGTTGCACCTAAATGCCCAACCATAATATTATCCACCAGTCCTATTAAGTTATGACCTAACATTCCTAAAACTATAGGATAAGCCAACTGGATATTACGCTTAAACTCTTGAGTGTATTTTTTTAAATTCATTGATTTTATTTTTTTGCAAAGGTACATATTTTATATACCAAAAACGCAATAAAATCCAAACCCAAAAACAAACTTAAATAACCTATTCTTTACTTAACATACTCCTGTATAAATTAATATTTTCTTTAATGGTCTCATCCAATTCCGGTTCCTTAATATCAGTAAACTCCGATAATTTTTCTAATATTATCTTAGCAATTATTAACCTTGCCGACTCTTTATTATCTGCCGGTATAACATACCAAGGGCAAGCTTCGGTGTGTGTGTTTTTTATAGCCTCCTGATAGTAATTCATATATAAATCCCATTTTTCTCTTTCCTTTAAATCGCCCGGCGAAAATTTCCAATTATGTTCC
>CAVBJB010000403.1:0-2019 GCA_963595625.1 Lachnospiraceae bacterium
GAAACCAATATCAATACTCAACAACAATTAAACATCCTAGGAAGTAATGGGTTAATAACTATAGATCTTGCTTCTGCAAAAATCATAGAAAAAGACAATCTTTATAAAACAAGTAATTTTCAGCAACAATTTAAATTCTTTGCCGTAACCTTTACATTAGGATTAATACTCTCTTTTATCTACTTATATAAAAACAATACAGACAAAATACTTTATGTAGTACTTACCGCAATGCTAACCATCCCAACATTAGGGCTAGCACCTGTACTCTATATAACAAAAAATAGAACCTATAAACTGGGGCTTATTTTTGCATGGATAAATACCATACTAACAATACTTTTACTTATAGCTATTTTGCCTTCAATTTTTTCTATAATCTCAATTTCATTGGCTTTAGTATGGCTATTAATTTGCATTAAATCAAACTTTAAAACTAAACATACCTTTATTTTAGCACTACTAAATCTAATCATTTTACTATTCATGACACTAACGGTAATACTAGCAAGTGAGGGGTTCTTACAATATTTACAAAAGGCCTACAACCTATAATCCAAATTCAAAATAATGAAATACATTCCAAAAATATTGATTATAAGCCGTTTAATACTAGGGTTCATTATACTATATCTTGCCATTAATCCAAATATATATACCAAAAGCCTAAGTATAACTTTACTAATCACAGGACTTCTAACCGATATTTTTGATGGAATAATCGCACGTAAATTTAACCTATCAACCGTAAAACTACGCCGCTTAGACTCCTCAATAGATCAAATATTTTTTATATGCGTAGTCCTAAGTTCCTATATCATAAGTACACAATTTTATAAAGCAAATGCAATTTATATAATACTACTAATACTATCTGAGGTAGCTATTTACATCGCCAGTTATTTAAAATTTAAAAAAGAAGTACCCACACACTCCATTGGAGCAAAAATATGGACACTTATATTAGTGGCAACACTCATACAAATTATAGCTACATCGCAATCCAACATACTATTTACCCTTTGTATCTATTTGGGTATCCTTACACGTATAGAAATTTTACTAATTATACACACTTTACCCCATTGGACAAACGATGTACCCACGCTCGTACACGCCATTGCAATAAAAAAAGGGAAAAAAATAAAACGTAACAAATGGTTTAATGACTAAAAAGGCACTTAAACTTCTTAAAAAAATTATAAATTTACTATCTCCTAAAAACAAACCCATTCAATGAAACTTTTAAAAACAGCAATACTTTTAATTGCTACACAACTTTTACAAGCCCAAACCATTTTACCCAAATTCCCAGAAGGCCAATCCCCATACACCGAGGGAACAATCCAAATGTTCCAAGACCTACAAGACATCCTTGTACAAAACGGAGATAACACCTGTGCACCAACACAAGTTGTTTGGATCACACTAAAAATACTCGAAAACGGACAACCTGTATTAATAAAAAAACAATCTAAAGAGGACCATTACAACCAAAATCAATGTGCCTTTAACGCCATCGCTAAAGCATTAGTAAAACTAAAAAAATGGCAACCCGCAACCCTTAACAATAAACCCGTACAAGCCTATTTTACATTTCCGTTTATTCCTCAACATTTTTACCAAAACTATACAAAACGCTACAATCCAGCAACATTAGCCGTACAACCTAGTTTTCCAGGAGGTGATAAAGAGTTTCGTAACAAAGTCGTAAAACACACCACAGGTTACATCTCAACCTCCTCACAAATTCCCTACGGCGTCTACGTATTCTCTTTGGAGATAGATGAGAACGGAAAAGTAACAGACATCGATATCGAACCAAAAGTTCCAAATTCAGCCTTATTTTTTCAAGAACTAAAATACGGAGTCAAAAAAATCAAAACTCGTTGGGAACCCGGCTATCTAAACGGACAAAAAACCAAAATGACCTACCGTTTCTCCATCGATTTTATAGAAATGTAAGCTTAAAGTTGGTTAAATATAACTTTTCGAAGCTTGGTTATATTAGCAACTTAT
>CAVBJB010000404.1:0-2009 GCA_963595625.1 Lachnospiraceae bacterium
GAATTTGTATTTTTTTTAATTAAAATTATGTTAATTATTTTAAAGGTCTTATATTTTTTAGTATTTAATTAACCTTTAGTAATTCTATAACTTCCAAAATTGAAATTTTTACCGTTTCCAACGATTATAAATAAACTTTTTAATTTCGTTTTCGCGAGCATTTTCACCCGGTTCATAAATGGTGATATTTTGTAATTCGTCTGGTAAATATTGCTGTTCTACAAAATTCCCGGGATAATCATGTGCATATTTATAATCCTCTCCATATCCTAACTCTTTCATAAGTTTTGTTGGAGCGTTTCGTAAATGTATAGGTACAGGTAAATCTCCTGTTTGTTTTACCAATTGCTGTGCTTTTCCTATGGCTAAATAACTTGCGTTACTTTTTGGTGAGGTTGCTAAATATATCGCACATTGACTCAAAAGAATTCTACTTTCTGGATAGCCAATCACAGAAACTGCTTGGAAGGTATTATTGGCCATAATAAGTGCGGTAGGATTTGCCAGTCCTATATCTTCTGACGCTGATATTAATAACCTACGGGCTATAAATTTTAAATCTTCTCCTCCTTCAATCATTCGCGCTAGCCAATACACAGCGGCATCAGGATCACTCCCTCGAATTGATTTTATAAAAGCTGATATTATATCGTAATGTTGTTCTCCTGTTTTATCATAAAGCACTGTATTTTTTTGAGCCAAACTCATTACTAACTCATCTTTTATTATAATTTCATTTTTGGAAGATGCATTAACTATAAGTTCAAATAAGTTTAAAAGTTTACGGCCGTCACCTCCGGAAAGTCTAATTAGAGCTTCCGTTTCCTTTAATTCAATCGACTTGGATTTTAAAAACGCATCCGTTTCTATAGCGCGGTGTAAAATTTTTTCTAAATCATCTTTCGTAAAAGCATTTAGAGTATACACCTGGCATCTAGAAAGTAAAGCGGGAACCACCTCAAAACTAGGATTTTCTGTGGTAGCACCAATTAATGTAACCCAACCTTTTTCGACCGCAGCTAGTAGTGAGTCTTGTTGAGATTTATTAAAACGATGGATTTCGTCTATAAATAAAATAGGATTTTTTGTAGAAAAAAGGCCACCGCTCTGTTTTGCTTTATCAATAACCTCACGTACATCTTTAACTCCAGAATGTATAGCGCTTAATTGAAAAAATGGTCGACCAGACGTTTTAGCAATAATTTCAGCTAAAGTTGTTTTACCAGTACCGGGAGGTCCCCAGAAAATTAAAGATGGGATAAATCCCGATTTGATTTGTTGCGTTAAAGAACCCTTTGGCCCAATTAAATGTTCTTGACTTATATAATCTTCTAAACGCTGAGGTCTTATTCTTTCTGCTAGCGGTGCTTCCATATTTTACAAAACTTATAGGATTCAAAATTACTTTATACTTTTTAATTTACTACATTTATAGGAATTCAAATTAATTATGAGTTCTAAAATTTCTATCAACAAGCTACCATTCATATATTCATTAGTATTTATAGTAATGATTTGGATATTTTTTTGGCTTAATTTTAGAAATATTTTATCTACCAAAGAACTTGGAATCTTTCCAAGAGAAAAATTTGGATTGTATGGTATTATTTGTAGTCCTTTTATACACGGAAATTTAGAACATTTACTCTCTAACTCAATCTCTTTACTTTCCTTGTTGTTTTTACTCGCCTACTTCTTCCCTAAACATGTACTAAAACTTATATTTTTTTCCATTATTTTATCTGGAATAGGAACTTGGTTATTGGGTAGAAGTAATTTTCATGTGGGTGCTAGTGGTGTTATCTACGTTTTAATCAGTTTCTTTATATTTAAAGGTTTACTTACTAAACATTATAAATTATTGGCGTTATCTTTTATTGTTATCTTTTTATATGGTGGTAGTATTTGGTATATGTTTCCTGGAGTTGAGGATCATATATCTTGGGAGGGGCATTTTAGCGGATTTATTTCAGGGATTATTCTCGCTCTTACAATAGAGACCCCTATAG